>CAYVVR010000296.1:0-5595 GCA_964454655.1 uncultured Planctomycetaceae bacterium
TTCCGGACCGCCGGAAGCCCGCGCCGTGGTCAAGCCGATTCTCGCCTCGATCGCCCGGCAGGTGTTGGAACTGGGCGACGGTCCCACCGAGGCCCACGTCGCCAAACTGTGCTCGAACTTCCTGATCGCCACGGTCATCGAATCACTCGGCGAGGCGTTCACGCTGGCCGAGAAAAACGGGTTGCCGCCGCAGGCGTTGTACGACGCGCTGACCGAGTTTCTGTTCAATTGCCTGATTTACAAGGGCTACGGGGCGCACATTTTGTCGGGCAAACACGACGAACCGCTGTTCCGGTTACGCTTGGGGCTGAAAGACTTGAACCTGGTGGCCCAAACCGCTTTCGAAAGCGAAACCCCGATGCCGCTGGTCAGCCTTTTGAAAGACCGCTACACCAGCTCGAAAGCCTTGGGACGCGGCGACTGGGACTGGACTGCGGTCGCCTTGGAGATTCGACGCCAAGCCGGACTTCCGCCGGTGTCGAAGACCGACGAAGGCGACGGTTGATCCGTCGCAAGGCGCCCCCTATCGCGATTGCCCGGCAGCCGAAGCATCGCGCAGCTCGGCATTGTCGGCGGAAACGAGATCGTCTTCGGTCAACGCGACGAGAATCATGTCGTGCTTGTCGGCAAATCGCAGCACGTCTTCGGCATCGAGCAAGATTGTTTTTCCGGCTTCGACCGCCAACGTGCGTCCACCCGCTTCGAGAATCGTTTGTAACGTGCTCGTTCCGATAGTGGGCACGTCGAACCGCATGTCTTGTTGCGGTTTGGCGACTTTGACCACGGTGAACCCGCCCGCTTCACACAGTTCCCCCGCCCGGCGGATACAAGCGTCGGTTCCCTCGACGGCTTCGACGGCGAGCACGGCCAGATCCTTGACGACGACGCTTTGTCCGATGTCGAGCCGTCCCATTTCCTTGGCCATCCGCCAACCGAAGGCGATGTCTTTTTGTTGCCAGGCGTTCGGCTTCGTGCGGGTAAGAATTCCCCGGCCGATCAGGAGCTTGGGCACCAGATCGGTGGCGGGTTCGAACGAGATACCATCGGCCGCGAACTCGTCGCAGAGGGTGGTCAACAACGAGTCGTCGCGGTTGTCCTTCTTACGGGTCAAAAAATGAGGCGCAAAAGCTTTCACGGCTCGCCAATCGGGTAGATGTCGAATCCAGGCCCAACGTCGGAAAAGAACGACCTTGTGGATCTTCCCGGCCATCGTGGCGCGTCGCACGCCGTGCCGTTTGAGAAGCCGAATCGCCCTGCCCAACTGGCCGAGACCGATCCAATAGAAGGCATCGCAAATGTCGGCCAGCACGGTGTCGGCGTGTCCGCGCACTCCGACGCAAACGACGCATTCGCCGCGTCGTTTGAGTTCCTCGGCGACGACGATCGGAAACCGGCCCCATCCGGCGACCAGGCCGATCGGTGCGTTCCCTCCCGTGTTCATCCTTGCGTTTCTACCGCGCTGTCGATCTCGCTTTGCTGTTCCAAGCGACGGACGGCTTCCTGAAGCTGGCGCAACTGGCGTCGCATATCGGGCAAACGCGACAACGCGGCCTGCTTGAGCATTTGTTCCTTTTCGGGGGTTGCAGGAATCCCGACCACATGCGCCCCGGCCGGCACGTTGTTGATCACGCCCGACATTGCCCCCAACACGGCCCCGTCGCCGATGTGCACGTGATCCCGCACGCCTACCTGACCGGCCATGACGACGTAGTTGCCGGTCGTCGTGCTTCCCGCGATGCCCACCTGGGCACACACGATGTTCCCTTTACCCAACCGGCAATTGTGGGCGATCATGACCAGATTATCGATCTTCGTCCCGGCACCGATCACGGTCCGGCCGTAAGTTCCGCGGTCGATGGTCGTGTTCGCCCCGATTTCGACGTCGTCTTCGATCACGACGAACCCCAATTGGGCCGATAGGCGGTGCGTGCCGTTTTCGCTGGTGTACCCGAAACCGTACGCGCCGATGACCGCGCCCGCATGCAAGATGCAACGATCGCCGATCTGTGTGTTCTCGTACAACACGACGTTCGGAAACAAAACGACGTTCTTGCCGACGGTACAGCCGGGCAAGATCCGGACACCCGAATGGATCGTCGTGTCGTCGCCGATGCAAACATTCTCACCGATATACGCCCCAGGATAGACCGTGACGCGTTCGCCCAGCTTCGCCTTGGGGCTGACATACGCCCCGACAGCGACACCCGGGGACGTCGTTTGCGGCTGCGGCCGAAAGTGCATCACGATCTTGGTGAACGCGGCATGGGGATCGTCGACGAGAATCGCCGGCAGCGGCAAGCTTCCGGGTCGGCCGTCGGCGTCGGCCGTCTCAAGAGATCGTGGCCCGACGAACGCGCCTGCCTTCGATCTCGCAAGGTTGGCGGCGTTTTCGGGACAATCAAGCATCGTGATATCGCCGGGCCCTGCTTCAACCAGCGGCCAAGCCCCGTTGACGATCAGATTGCCGGGCCCACGGAGATCGCCCCCCACAAGAGCCGCTAGCTCTTCCAACGTCGCCGGCATAATCGGGAATCCTTTCCAAGACGAGCTTTCTTGCCAAATCAGCAAAGCCGAGACGGCGTCTCAAGCTTACGAATGCTATCCCATTTGCCCGAGTCGAACAAGATCGAACCGCCGGCCGCCACCGAATCGCCCCTCCCCGCTCAAAAGCAGGGATATTTGCGCAAAGTAGAAAAGCTTCGGCGTCGTGCTTTTGCGAGTTCGCGCCGTCGGTTCAGCTAACGCAGGGCTGATCGGCCTCGTAGCGTCCGGTCTTGTATACCCGGGCATACAGATCGTCGACGACCCAGTGAAATACGCAGCCGTGCAAGGCTTCGACCATGCCGGTGTCGGCAACGGCCACGTGCAATCCGTCGTGGGCCAACTGTTTGAGCTTGCCGCCGTCGTAGCCGGTCATACCGTAGGTAAACAGCCCGTGCCGGTTCGCCCAATCGACGGCCGTCAGTACGTTGCGGCTATTACCCGAACAACTGATGGCGATCAACACATCGCCCTCGCCGGCGTATGCCGCGAGCTGTTGAACGAAGATTTGATCGTAGCCCATGTCGTTCCCTAGGGCCGTGATCCAACCGACGTTGTCGGTAAGACTCATGATTTTCAGCCGCTTGATGCAGTCGGCGTGAAGATCCGATTCCTTGAAGGCACTCTTCCCCAGATCTTCGGCGATGTGCGAGGCATTCGTCGCCGAGCCGCCGTTGCCGCATATGAAGATGAACCGCCCTTGTTCGTAGGCCTCGAAGAGCTTCTCCGACAGCCGCTCGACGGCGCCGAGGTCGATCTTCGCGAGTTCGTCGCCGATTCTTTTCAGATAGTCGGGCAGATCGAGTTGAACGCCGAGCATCGATCCCTCTCCTTGCTGGTGTGATGCGGTCGTGTGCCCTCGCGGAACACCCCGGTCGAGGCGCAGCATCTTGCGTGCGGTTCGGTTTACCGCAGGCCGTCGACAAAATCAAGCGTATTGCGAAGAGTGCGCAGGCTGCGCAAGCATTGACGGCTTACCCCTTTTGCCCGCGATTGCACGACCTTTGCCCGTTTCAGCCGGGCGGCCACCCGAAGCCGCGGCCGGCCAACACGTGGAAATGCAAGTGCATGACCTCTTGCCCGGCGTCGCGTCCGTTGTTCGTCACCACGCGATAGCCTTTTTCCAGCCCTTCCTGCGCGGCGATCTTCTTGATCGCCAGGAAGATCCGTCCCAAGATTTCGACGTCTTCGTCGCCCATGTCGTCGACGTTGACGATCTCTTTCTTGGGAATCACGATCAGGTGGACGGGGGCCTGCGGGTTGATATCGCGAAACGCCAAGCAATAGTCGTCTTCGTACACGATATCTGCCGGAATTTCGCGGTCGATGATCTTTTTGAACACGGTCTTTTCGCTCATCTTTTTCCTCCTTGCCCCCACGAACCAATCACGCCCGATCGCGCAGCGCCGGTTGATCCAGCGGAATGCCCGCGGGGATCAACAACACGGGAATCGACTCGCGGACCGGATACGCGATGCAACCGTCGTCGCGAACCAACGCCCCTTGAAGCGGCTCGGTCACCTTGTTTCCCGCCCGATCGACCAACGTTCCCGCCCGAACGGCTTCGTTCAACTCGGCCACGAGTTCGTCATCGGCGACGGCAAGAGGCGTGTGCGTCTCGGGACAGGCCAACAGGTCGATGATTTCTCGAATCGATTGCATGGCGGTATCGTCCTCGTGAAGTCTTTCGAACGCAGCCGAAACGGATTCCGACCGCTTGCGATTCACTCTTACGGTACCGCTTTCCCTCGTCGAGGAAAAGCCTCGACCGCCCTGCCGGCCGATCGTTCGCAATGAACTTGCGGGCAACTATAATCGACCGTTGGTTTGGAAGGCGTCGGCGTCGTTCGGTGTGCGGCGCCGCGTACACGCGATTTCGACACCCCGGAGAAAAGAACCATGGCCCCCCGCATGTCTCGACGGACGGTATTGTATTTCGGTGTCGCCCTTGTCGCCACGGCCTTGCTCGCCCTCGTGCGGCCCGGTACGGCGTCGGCCGACGATGGGTTCTTGCACGGCGACGAGCGGATCATCTTTTACGGCGACAGCATCACCCAGGCCGGACACTATGTCGTATATGTCGACACGTTCTTGGCCACACGATACCCGGATGCCCATTTCGACGTGATCAATCACGGCATCTCGAGCGAGACGATCTCGGGAACCAGCGAGCCGGACCATCATCCGCGGCGCCCCGACGCCAAGCGTCGCTTCGACCGCGATATCGCCGGATGGAAGCCCGACGTGGTCGTGGCCTGTTTCGGCATGAACGACGGCAATTATTTTCCGTTCGACGAAGAACGATTCGCGTTATACCAAAAAGGGGTCGCCTGGCTGGCGGAAAAGACGGCCGCATGCGGTGCCCGGTTGGTTCTCGTCACCCCGCCGCCGTTCGATCCCTATCAACGTCGAGCACGAAATCCCGACGCCGTGACCTACGGCTACAAGTTTCCGGCCGTCGATTACGACGAAACGCTCATTCGCTACGGCGAATGGTTGTTGCAATTTGCGGCCGAACACAAGTTGACCGCCGCCGATGTTCATTCTGCCATTGCGCGTCATCTTGAAATTCGCCGCCGCGAGCGCGTGAGCTTCTACCTATCGCCGGACGCCGTTCATCCCAACCCAACCGGCCACTGGCTGATGGCACAAACGATTATCGAAGCCTGGAAGGTGCCGGGAACGGTATCGACCGCCGAAATCGACGCTGCCGCGAAGACGACGCAATCCGAGGCCGTGTCGAACCTGGAATGCCGCAATCGGACGGTCGCCTTCACCTGGACGACGCCGCTGCCGATGCCCAAAGATCCGCAATGGGACGCCGAATCGTTGGCCGTCGAACGGTTCGCCGAACGTTTCAATCGCCAAACGCTCATCGTCCGAGGCCTTCCGCCGGGCACATACACACTCATAGCCGACGACACCCCCTGCGGCACGTTCGACGCCGGCCGATTGGCCGCCGGAGTCAACGTTTCGGAGATCGACGCCTTTCCGACGACGAAGAAGGCCGCCGACGTCCTGAAACTACTTCAACAAAAGCATGCACGCGTGTAC
>CAYVVR010000297.1:0-5594 GCA_964454655.1 uncultured Planctomycetaceae bacterium
GTTCGAAGCCAACAAACCGAACACACTTCGATCGCCCGCCGATTCACCGACCATTCCACCATTACCTTCCGCAAGCCGAGAGGTCGACCATGCGCAGCACTCGCCGTCGTTTTCTGGGTACCGGGCTTACCGCCGCAGGCTCGGTGGTGGCCCTGCGACATGTTCCATCGTTCGCGACCTCGCCGAACGGCCGTCTTCAAGTGGGCTTCGTCGGAGTCGCCGGACGCGGTGCCGCGAATCTCGGGGCGATATCCTCCGAGCCGACGGTCGACGTCGTGGCCTTGTGCGACGTCGATGCGAGAAATCTCGAAAAGGCGGCCCAAGCCCATCAAGGGGCGAAAACGTTCCGCGATTTCCGAAAGATGTTGGAAACCTTGGGCGACAAGCTCGATGCCGTCGTGGTGAGCACGCCCGACCACACACACGCCCCCGCTGCGGCGATGGCAATGCGGATGGGTAAGCATTGCTATTGTGAAAAACCGCTGGCCCATGAAGTCGCCGAGGCCCGGGCACTCACCGAAATCGCAGCCGAAAAAGGCGTCGTCACGCAAATCGGCACCCAAATCCACGCCGGCGACAACTATCGTCGCGTCGTCGAGTTGGTGAAAGCGGGCACGATCGGCAAAATCGAAGAAGTCCACGTGTGGTGCGGTGCATCGTACGGCGGCCTTACAACGCCGACCGACACGCCACCGGTCCCTGAATACCTCGATTGGGATCTCTGGCTCGGCCCGGCGCCGTATCGTCCGTATCATCCGGCGTACGTACCGTTCAAGTGGCGTTGTTGGTACGATTTCGGCAGCGGCGCGCTGGGCGACTTCTTCTGCCACTACTGTGATCTCGCCTTTTGGGCGTTGGACCTCAAGTATCCGACGCGGGTTCAGGCCGACGGTCCGGAACCGCTTCCCGACTCGACGCCCAAGCAACTGACCGTCTACTACGACTTCCCCGCCCGAGGCGAACTGCCCGCCGTCAAGCTCACGTGGTACGATGGCGGTCGTCGTCCGCCGATCCAAAAGGAGGCCAATCTTCCGAACTTCGGCGCGGGCGTTCTTTTCGTCGGCGAGTCGGGCATGCTGCTGGCCGATTACGGCAACCATGTGTTGTGGCCGCAAGAGAAATTCGCCGACTTCCAACCGCCGGAGCCGACCATTCCCAGCTCGGTCGGTCATCACCGCGAATGGGTCCAAGGATGTCTCGAAGGCAAGCCCACGACGTGCCCCTTCTCGTACTCCGGCCCGTTGAGTGAAGCGGCTTTGCTCGGATTGGCCGCGTACCGAGCCCAAGAAACGCTCGAATGGGACGGTCCGAACATGCGCGTGGTCAACACGACCGCCGCCGATCGATACATTCGCAAAGAATATCGCGAAGGCTGGACCTTGTAAGCGAGGCGCCTTGCGTCAAACACAAAACGACTTGCCATGTTTTCGGCGAGGCGCGTCCACCGGGCTTTTCGGACCCTCCCGTCAATTGACACGGCGGTAGTCGTTTGCCATACTGCGCACGCTTTCGTCCCCCCGCCTAAGGAGTCAAGTTGCGCATCGGCCGCGCACGTCGGCCCTATTGCTGTCGTGCTGTAGGGCTTTGCTCGTCATCGGCCGAATGCGTGCGGGAGCAACGTGCGGCTTTCAAACGCTGCGGTCGACGTAACGTCGGCCGCTTGAGAGGGGAAGTTCGGCCGCACGGCTCGACACTTCGATTGCACGAGAGCAGCCCGCCCGTTTTCTACACGCATTTCGGGCTGCACGACGGGAAGGAGGGGAACTATATGCCGTCGGATACCGAAGCACTCTACCAGGCACGTCTGAAACGCTACGTCACCGCGATGCGGAATGAGAAGCCCGACATGGTGCCCATCCGGCCGTTCGTGGCCGAATTTACGGCCGTGCATGCCGGGTATACGATCCAGGAGGTCACCCACGATTACCGCAAAGCTCTCGAAGCCGCCCGCAAGTGTGCCGCCGACTTCGATTGGGATGCCGTCGTCGGAAACATGGTCTACGTGTGGACGGGCCTCGTGCAGGCCATCGGCCTGAAATACTATGCCGTGCCCGGGGTGGGGATTCCGGGCGACGTCACGTTCCAATACTTGGAACCGCCCGACGACGAGGCCTTCATGAAGGCCGACGAGTACGACGCGTTGATTGCCGATCCGACCGGCTATCTTTTCAACGTATGGCTGCCGCGAGTCTCTACCGACGTGGTCCGTCCCGGAGAGCCGAGCACCTTCCGGAACAACCTGTCGTTCCTCAAGGGCGGCATGGCGATGCTCGACTACTTCCGCGCCCTGGGAGAACAGGGCGAACTACTGCGGAAGGAATGCGGGACGGTGTCGGCCCTTTCGGGCATTCTCAAGGCGCCTTTCGACATCTTGGCCGACAAATTGCGAGGATATCGCGGGCTGTGCATGGACATGTTCCGCGTGCCCGACAAAGTCCTCGCCGCATGCGATGCGCTGGTCCCCCATCTGACGCACGTGGCCCTCTCGGGTGCCGATCCGAACAAGAACGTACCGATCGGGCTATGGATGCACCGGGCCTGTGTGCCGTTCATCTCGCCCGACCAGTTCGAAAAGTTCTACTGGCCCTCACTCAAAGCGATCATCCTCGAAATCTGGAACCGGGGCCACCAGGTTCTGTTCTACGCCGAAGGTGACTGGACGCCGCACCTCGAACGCATGCGGGAACTGCCCGAGGGCAGTATCATCTTCCATGCCGACCGAACCGACGTCTTCGAGGCGCATCGGGTGCTCGGCGATCGGTTCTGCATCAGCGGCGGCGTTCCCAACGATCTACTGGCGTTCGGCACACCGCAAGACGTCCGTGAGTTCTGCAAGAAAGTCATCGAGGAAGTCGCCCGCGACGGCGGCTACATCATGGATGCCAGCGCGATCATGCAGAACGACACCAAGCCCGAAAACCTGCGGGCGATGACCGAAGCGACACGGGAATACGGCGTCTATTGAACGATCGGATTTCCCATCGGCGGGTTTACCGCATATCGGAAATCAGGTATCCGAAACGCAATCGAAAAGACAGCAGGAGTCGGGATATGAGCGAAACCAAAGAACAACCGAACGTCGAACGGAAACCCGGCGTGTGTCTTCCGTGGGAAGAACGCAAAGCGGAGCTTCCCCCGATCGAAAGCGATGAGCCGCTGGTCCAACGCATTTGGGAAGAGGTCGACGAGTTCGGATACATGTACATCTGGCAGGTTCTCCTGTCGTTTTAGCGGTAGGTTGTGCCGCCCGTCGGAACGTTCGAGAGGGGAATCAAGCGGACCGACGCGGCAAACCGAGGGTTCTTTGACGCGACATTCACGCGTCGCCGAAGGACTCCGGTTCCATCCGTTCCCATGTTCTCGGAGGGGATTCGCATGAATGAGAACATCGGCCTGGCCGAAGCGCTGGCCACCTGCAACGAAACGGCCGCCATGGAGCAGTTGCGTAAGCAGCTCGAGCAAGGCGTACCCGCCGTCGAAGTGCTGCACGAATGCAATCGCGGTATGATCGAGCTCGGCAACCGATTCAGCGATGGTGATTGTTTTCTGCCCGACTTGATGTTCGGCGGAATCATCATGAAGAATATCATGGCCGAGTTGGGGCCGAAATTGGCGGCCGAAGGCGGGGCCGAAGTCGTGGCAGACCGCCCGAAAGCCGTGATCGGAACGGTCCGCCACGACGTCCACGACATCGGCAAAGATATCGTCGTCATGATGCTCACCGGCGCCGGCTTCGAAGTCATCGACCTGGGCGTCGACGTACCGGCCGAAAAGTTCGTCGAGGCGATCCAAACTCATTCGCCGGTCGTCACCGGAATGAGCCTGCTCTTGACCACGTGCTTCGAATCGGTCGTCAAAACCGTCAAAGCCATCGAAGAAGCCGGCCTGCGCGAAACGACGAAGCTGATGGTCGGCGGCGCCGCAGCCACGCAACGCCTTGCCGAGACGGCCGGCTGCGACTTCTACGGCCCGACGGCGGTCGATGCAATGCATTACGCCACCGAAGTGGCCGGAATCAACAAATAGCCAGACAGCATTTCGCAAGTCGTACCGACGGTGGAACGCACGTCCGTCGCTCCACCGTCGGTGCGTTTCTTGACCGGCGATTGTTCAGCCCTTTGACAGCACGGTCGCCACGCGGCACAATCCCAAGATAAACGATTGCCGCAGTGCCATCGTCGACGGCGGCATCGGCTCCCAGGTCGCGTTCTCGATCATCAAGCTCGGCTGCGAAGCGACCCGCTCGCGCCCGATCAGCAAGGAGGTCCTTTCATGCTTGCCCGTGTTTGTCTGGTTGCCGTGTGTTGCCTGTTCGCCTCACAAACAGCTCGGGCTCAAGCGTGGGCGGAAAAGATGTTCGACCACACCAGCCACGATTTCGGCGTGGTCGCCCGAGGCGAGAAGGTAGAACACGTCTTCACTTTCCGAAACCTGTATTTGGAAGATGTCCATATCGCTTCGGTGAGAACATCGTGCGGATGCACACAGCCGCGGTACACGACCGATGTGATCAAGACATACCAGACCGGGCAAATCGTCGCGACGGTCAACACCGCCCAATTCACCGGCCGCAAAGACGCCACCTTGACCGTGGTCTTCGACCGTCCTTTCCCCGCAGAGGTTCAGCTTCACACCTACGTCTACATTCGTAGCGACGTGGTCTTCGAGCCGGGCACCTTGCAATTCGGCACGGTACCCCAGGGAACTCGCGTAACCCGCTCGGTGCAGATTCGTTACGCGGGCAGTCCTTCGTGGCAGATCGTATCGGCATCCGCGCGCGTGCCGTACTTGCAACCGAAACTGACGCTCAAATCCCGCGCAGCCGGGACGGTTCTCTATGAGCTTCAGGTGACCCTAACTGAAGATGCTCCGGCCGGCTACCTTGGCGGGGCCATCGACTTAGTCACCAACGACGCCGTGACCTCCAATCGCAATCTGAGCGTTCCCGTCGAAGGCATCATCCAACCCGACTTGGTCGTGCGTCCCTCGGAATTGTTGTTGGGAGAACTGTCTCCCGGCCAGACGGTTCGCAAGACAATCGTCATCCAGGCCCGACAACCGTTCGCAATCACCGAAATATTCACTCCGCTCGCGCAATTGACGGCCGTCCGGCCGGAAACGGCCAAAACCGTGCAGGTCGTTCCGGTCACGATCGCCATACCGGCCGACGCTTCGGCCGGGACGCTCGAAGGCGAAATCGAGATCCACACCGATCACGAACGCCACGCCGTGATCCGCGTGCCGGTAGTCGGTGAAATCAAAACGACCGACGACGACACATCGTCCCCGTAACGCAATATTGTCGACAACATCCATTGTGAATCGGGCGACTCGGTGCGTGCACTTTGCTTTTCTGCGGCAATTCTAGCGATCGTAGGGGGATTCGATTCGCCGGGATTTCCGCAGCCGAGGAGATCAAGCATGCGCCGTGGTTTCGCTCTCGCGTTGTCGGTCGCTTTGTTGGGATCAGCGTTTTGCTCGTCGCGTCTGCCGGCGGCCGAGCCGACCAAGCCGAACATCGTCGTCTACATCTCGGACGATCATTCACAGTTCGATTCGAGCTTGTACGGGAATCCCCATATCCCAACGCCGAA
>CAYVVR010000298.1:0-5594 GCA_964454655.1 uncultured Planctomycetaceae bacterium
GATCGCCCCCATCTTCCGCCGATTCGAGCAGTTCGTCGATACCGTCCAGCGTTCCCGGGATCTCAGGCACGACGATCGGCACGACGTTACCGCTTCCGAATCGTTCCACTTGGGAGGGTGCCACCGGCGCTACCCACTCGGCCCCGGCTTCCACGGCACGATCCAATACCTCGGGATCACGAGAACGAACGAGAACGCGTTGTCCGGCTTTGCGAAGCGCCCGCACAGCCGCCGACACGTTATCCCAAGGTTCGGCACTGTCGTGTCCTAGTCCGATGGAATCGGCTCCCGCCTCGAACATCGCGAAAGCGCGATCGGTAATCGTCTTGACATCCAGTCGTTCGGCGGCATCGATCATACCGACGACGGCAATGTCGTACTCGCCGTATTCGATCGGCTTGGTGCGACGTCGAAAGAATTGCGGTATCTCGCGCAGGTCGGCCGGCCCTCGCTCGACGGGACGCCCCAATTTTTTCGCCAAGATCCCCTCGTCACCGGGGCAGCCACCCGGGATGAAAATTCGGGTGACCTCGGGAGCCGGCTCCAAGTGTCTCGCAATCCAACGCGGCGTCATCAACGCGGCGACGGTGATCGGCATTACCGCGACCGAGTAGCGAAAGCCGTTTTCAGACGCCGCCTGTTCGACGACACGCCGAAGCGTCTTTTCGGCCAGTTTGCCGGTTACGAAAAGATAATGTTCGCTATCCATACCAATATGATGGACATTTCGTCGGCTCGACACAAGGGCAACGTCACGATTCGGTTATCTTACCCACCGGTCGCGATGGACGACAACGGAATCCGGGCCTCGCACCTCAGTCCGTTCCCTCTGCCGAACTCCCAGACGGAGCGCATGGAAAAACCGGTGCGGGAAAAACCGACTGCTCGGCATCGCCCACACCGGTTGAAATCGATCAGACAAACGACGTCACGGCAGCTTTTCTCGCCGTCCGCGTAACTTTCACGGAGCGATCTTTCCGGCCAAGGGGCCGCCCAATTTGGCTTCCTGCTCGGCCAGCAGCTTCTTGAGTTCGGCAAGTTTTGCCGCGAATTCGGGCTTTTCCGAGAGGTCGTTCATCTCGTCCGGATCGTCGTTGAGATTGAACAACAGGTACTTCGGTACGGCCGGGTAGTAAATCAACTTCCAGCCGTCTTTAATCACGGCCCGCTGCTTGTCGAGATAGGCCCCATAGATCACGTCATGCAACGACTTCTTTTCGCCGCGAATAACCGGCATCAAGCTCTTGAATTCGACGTGGTCGGTGTTTCGGGCACCGGCCAACTCGAGCGAGGTCGCCATGATGTCCTGGATGTACACGGGCGTATCGATTCGTTTTCCGGCGGGGACATCGGGCCCCACAACGATCAAAGGCGGACGCAAACTGTGCTCGAACATGTTTTGCTTGCCCATCAGCCCGTGATGCCCGACGGCCAGACCGTGGTCGGCGGTAAAGAAAATGTACGTGTTCTTCGCCTTACCGGTGGCTTCCAAGGCGTCGAGAATCTTGCCGATTTGAACATCCATGTGCGTGATCAATGCGTAGTATTCCCCACGATGCACCTTGATCGCGTATTCCGTCCGCGGCCAAGGAGCCAGTCGCTCGTCGCGCAGTTTCTTGCCGGCCGCCATTTCTTCCATGTAGGGGTACTCGGGCAAGAAGTTTTTGGGCACTTTGATTCGTTCGGGCGGATACTTGTCGACGAATTCCTTCGGCGATTGCCGCGGATCATGCGAGGCGTTGAAAGCCAGGTACATGAAGAATGGACGCGGAACTCCCGCGGCGTTGCGGAGATACACCGTGGCATCTTCGGCCAAGACTTCGCTCCAATGGCGTCCGCCTTCCCAGAAACCGCCCAACGATCGATCCCAAGGACGCCAGGGATCGGGTTTTCCTTCGATCGGGCGTTGATACGCCTCGGGCACGGTACGCGGCATACCGGGCCGCACGTGCACCACGTGGTCGAAGATTTGCGGTGGATCGATTTTGACGTGCCACTTACCGGTCATGTACGTTTCGTATCCGACGTCGGCCAGCATCTGGGACCAAAGCCGCCCCGCTGCCGCTTCGGCCTGCAAGGCCTTCGTCTGATCGAGCTCGTGCGCTCGCCACAAGAATCGCCCCGTATTGAACATCGTGCGACTGGCCACACACACGGCCCCCGTCCACGATCCCATGTTGTACGCGTGCGTGAAGACGGCGCCGGACTTCGCCAACCGATCGAGATTCGGGGTTTCGATGTCGGTATGGCCGAAAGCGGCGATCGTTTCAAAACACTGGTCGTCGGCAAAGATGAACAAAATGTTGGGCTTCTCCGCCGAAGCCGCATTTGCCTGCGAATACGTGGCGCCTGACACGGCGACCAAGATTGCCGCCCATAGCGCGCTCAAGATTGCCACACGTCGCTTTCTCACCGTTTTCACTCCTTTGCGTTCTTGGATCGCACAAAAAGAGGACGATCGACCACGATATCTTCCACCTTCCGAATTCCACCCCAATCTTAATCGAATGGTCCACGTAGGGCGCACCCCTTCGTCCGGGAAGCCGAGCCGATTCGCACAATTCTGAAACCTTGGCCCTACGATTTGCGGCAACCAAGTTTTCATGCACCACAATTTGGAAAGATCGGCAATTTGCACAACGTCGGGCACCGCCGGCCAACCAGCGTCACCGAACGGCCCCGGCGACTGCTCTTGGTGGCAATGTGCCCACATGCTAAAGTGACGCATCGCTTGCGGCGGTCGGAGACGTCGCGATCTATTCCGGCCATTCTTGTCCAACTCTGCAAGGAAGCACAACCAGTGGACGGTCTCCTCTCGGTGTCACGATGGGATGTAGCGGTCACCTTCCTTTTCGGGGCTCAGTTTCTCGGAATTGCCTTAGCCTGCCTGGTCCGAATCTTGGCAGACGACGATCGATTTCGATTTCTGCGCCGCAGCTTTTTCGGCATGCTGGGGCTTTTGGGCGGTATCACGGTCGCCAGCCTCGGGACATCCCCTGCCACGTGGGCCGGTTGCGGGATAACACTGGCGGTGATGGTGCTGATCACGACAACCGATTTTCGTCGCAGCATTCCCAAAAGGACGGCCTGACCGGCCGAGCGGCGAATGGTTTTCTGCCAGCCCCCTGTGTCGGACGGTTCACCGGGCTACAATAATCCTATACCGGTGATTCATCGGCCATGGGGGAAAAAGAACCCCCATGCCGGGTAGTCGCTGAGGTACCAGGAAAAGAATCGTAGGACGATTCGCGCGTCCCTGGTCTCACGCGTGCCGACCTCACCCCGGATAGGACCCCCGGCATGACCCAGAGCATTGAAAATATCGGGAACCGCCCGAAAGAACTGCGCGCCCTGTACGACGCCATCCGTCCCGAGATGGAAGAAGTCGAACGCCGCTTGCAAGATGAGCTGCAAAGCCAGTGTGTGTTCATCGACCGCATGTTGCGCCACGGCTTCCAGCTCGGCGGAAAGCGTTTGCGGCCGGCGCTGGTCCTTCTGACCGCCAAGGCTTGCGGCGGAACGAACGACGCGCATATCGTTCTGGCGACGGCCTTCGAGATGATTCACAGCGCAACGTTGATCCACGACGACGTTCTCGACGAAGCGACCATTCGTCGGCATCTCGAAACGGTGAACGCCCGGTGGGACAACGAGGCGAGCGTGTTGCTGGGAGATTTCCTTCTCGCCCGTGCGATCTGTCTGGCTAGCTCTCTCGATACGCCCGACGCCTGCCGAGAAATCGCTCAAGCCAGTCTGCTCACCTGCCAGGGGGAATTACGCCAAGTCGCCGCACGCCGAAACTTCGAACTGACCGAGGAAGCATATCTAGACATCATCGCGGAAAAGACCGCGGAATTGTGTGCCTGTTGCTGCCGGTTGGGGGCACGATATGCCGGGGCCGATCGCGAAACCGAAGAGACGTTCTATCGCTTCGGTTCGGCGCTGGGAATCGCCTTCCAGATCGTCGACGACATCCTCGATATCTGCGGCACGGAAGAAGAAATGGGCAAATCGCTGGGAACCGACCTAGTGAAGCAAAAGCCCACGTTGCCGTTGATCCGCGTGTTGGAGACGGCGTCGCCGGAGGACAAAAAGGCCGTCGTCGAGATCCTGTCCACCCAGCACGTCGATTACCGCGACAAACTGCGCCCGTACTTCGAAAAATACGACGCGCTCGGCTACGCCGAAGAAAAGGCCCGCCATTTCATCGCCGAGGCGGTCTCGAATCTCGAATCGCTGCCCCCTCACCCGGTGATCGACGCGCTTCGTTGCTTGGCCGATTTCGTCATCACCCGGCACCAGTAACAATGATCTCGGTCGAACTGACTCGCTCGACCGAGATCAGCGTGCGGCTATCTTTCGCGTGGAATCGTCAGCGAATTTCCAGCTCGACGGCTCCCAACCCTTGAGCCTCACCGCGATATCGGCCTTGGATCTCTTCACCCGTCACGCGGTAAGCCGGCGCCGCCGTGCCGGTCAACACGATCATGCCCGGTTCCAAGGTCAAGCCGTAACGGTGCAGATGATTGACGCACCACAACAGCGAATTCCACGGCGTCCCGAGAACCTCTTTCGTCGAGCTCGTCCGAATCGCTTGGCCGTTGCGGTACAGCGTCAACACAACGTCGTCGACCTCGGTCGTCTCGGGATTGCACGCAGGTCCCACCACGAAGCGATGTGAACCGGTGCCCACGGCGATCATATCCGCGGGCGTGGGAGATGCGACTTGCGTGTCGTACGGGAAATCGCCCGCATCGAAAGCAACGTGAACCGACCCAACGAACGGCTTGAGCCCCTCGACATTGTCGATCGAACGATCGATCCGCTTGCCGATCGTAAAGGCGATCTCGACTTCGAGCATCAGCTCGTTGAAATCGCTTTGAGACACGACGCTGCCGCTGGGCAGACGCTGAATCGCATACAGCGGTCCGCGAGCAGGCTCGTCCATGCCGAACTGCTCCTGGGCGGCCCGGCTGGCATACGCCACCTTGTAGCCGGCGACGGCTCCACGTTCTGCCGTGAGACGTTCAGCAAGCACTTGCTGCACGCAGTAGGCGGCGTCGAAAGACAACTTGGAGAGATCGTGCGACGGCGGAACACATTTCTGGTGTTCGCGGGCGGCAGCGATGAACCGCTCAAGCATTGTTTGGGGTTCGCCACCGAGACCCGCGCCTTGAATCCCCAAGCCCACTCCCAAGACGACGAATGCAACCAACGCGAAAGGCATGCGGCTTTTACACATTTGGCTATTTCTCCCCATTTGAAATTGATATTGCCTTAACTGCGTCAAGACCAAGGTGTCCGCATTGTAGTCGTCGGCGGCCAAAATGACTACAACCGATGGGGTTCTCAAACGCCCGGCCCACAGACAAAAACCGAACAAATTTCTTGACACACCCCGGCAAGATGGCCAAAAAGATGCTAGGGAAGCTGGCTTCTCTCGCTAGGCGGTTTCACTCATCTTTTCTTTTTGCGGGGGTGCGTCATGGACCATGGCCGAACGTCCCCGGGCGACGACGTCTCCAAGTTCTGCCTGCGGCTGATTGCGGCCTCGGGCGTGCTGCTTGCAGTGACGGCTTCGTGCTCCCGCTATT
>CAYVVR010000299.1:0-5585 GCA_964454655.1 uncultured Planctomycetaceae bacterium
GCCTGCGGATCACCGTACGGTTGAGCCGGGTCCAGGCCGAGCCGTGCGAAGTGCTGCTCTACTTCGAGGCCGTCGCCCCGGTCGAGTAGACGTGGTGCCGGGCTAGCCGTTTTTTGCGCGCTACGGTTGTGCGTCGCCTTGGATCTTCCGGCGTTCGGCTTCGAGTCGCGCCCGCAATCGTTGGAGAACCTCGCCGTATCGAGGATCGTCGGCAAGGTTGTGCAGTTCGTCGGGATCGGCTTGCAGGTCGTAGAGTTCTTCGAAGATCACCTTCGACGAGCCTTCGGCGGCGAAGGTTCGAATGTATTTCCAGCCCGGTTCCCACCAGGCGAAGTGCGGCTTGACCTCCAAGGCGGAAGTCGGCGCCTCGTAGAAGAATCCGTCGCGCCACGCGATCTTTTCGCCGCGGCACAGCGGCAGCAAGCTGCGGCCGTGCAGTCCGTCCGGAACGGGCACACCGGTCATCTCCAGAATCGTCGGCATGACGTCGATGTTCAACGCGGGCAGGCTGCATACCTGGGGACGAATCCCCGGTCCGGCGATCAACAAGGGCACGCGAATCGACGGTTCGTAGGCGAGTACCTTGCTGGTCAATCCGTGGTCGCCCATCATCCATCCGTTGTCGCCCATGAGGATGATGTACGTATCGTCGGCGAGTCCGCGAGCGGCCAGACCCTCGAGCAGCACGCCGATCGCGCGGTCCAGGTCGGCGATTTCGGCCAGGTAGTCGCGGAAGTGTGCCCGGATGCGCTCCGGATCGGTGTAGCCGTATTCGGTCTGCGCCTTGACACGGCTGCGGGCGCGTTTCAGGTACGGCGGTTTCCCCGCGAGATCGTCGTTCCAACTCGCCGGAAGCGGCATCGGCCGGTCGGCGAGTAATCGACGCGAACGATCGCTCGGTTCCCACGTGAAGTTGCCGGTCATGTGCGGCACTTGCGTGCACCAATGAAGGACGAACGGTTTGCCGGCCGCTTGGGCCGCGTCGATGAATTCAAGCGACCGCCGCACGTTGTAATCTTCGATGAAGCCTTCGGCGGTTTCGAGGCGGTCGCCGTTGTGTACCTTGCGGTCGTAGTGCGGTCCGTTCGATTGAAACCACACACAGCGTTCGAACCCGCACTCCTGCGGCGAGGTGGCCAGGTGCCACTTGCCGATCAAGGCCGTCGCGTATCCGGCGCGGCGACACAGCTCGGCAAATGTCGTTTCGCCTCGTGCCAAGGGCCTTCCGAGCGTCGTCACACCGTTCCGGCTGCCGTAATGCCCGGTGAGGACGGCGGCTCGCGAGGGGCTGCATATCGACAACGTGACGAACGCGTTTTCGAACCGAACGCCGGCGGCAGCGATGCGATCCATGTTCGGTGTGTGCGCCGCCGGGTTCACACATCCCAAGGCGTCGAACCGTTGGTCGTCGACGAAAATGAAGATCACGTTCGGCCGTTCCGCCGCTCGAGTGCGACAGGCAGACGAAAACAGAAGCAACCCGGCGATTCCCGCAAGAATACCGCGGATCACGACCTCTCGGCGCAGCATGATCGACCTCGCAAAGAAAGGAACACCGTTGGGCGTTCGAGTGAGGAAGCGTTCACACGAGACGGGAACCGCGCGACGAAGACGGCTACCAGTATAGTCGCGGCCGACAAGGTTTCAAACGCAAGCCTTCCGGGCCTCCGCCGGGTTATCGCCGCGGCCGAGGCGAAAACTTGCATCCGGTGAGGCCGGTATTTACCTTGCATCGACAGACAAGGGGGAACGGGTACGACTTCCATCGCGAGAAGGGGGAAACACGATGCGCCTCACCACGTTCGTAAGGGCGACGCTTCTTTGTGTCCTGATCATCGGAAGCGGCCTTTCGGCACAGCAGCCGACACGACGCGACCGCGCGGCGGGATTGTTCGACAAGTTGGACCGAAACCGCGACGGAACGCTTTCGGCCGACGAATTTCCGCCGGCTCAGCGTCCTCGATTTGCGCAGGTAGACAAAGACGGCGACGGTAAAGTCACTCGCGACGAGCTGCGGGCCGATCTCCTCCGCAACCGGCGGCCGCAGAACCCGCAACAACGGTCCGCCGGTCCGCGCATTCCCGACACGCTCGAAGCGCACCTCGACATTTCGTACGCCGAAACGGACCATCCGCGACAACGCCTCGACTTGTTGTTACCCAAACGACGGACGAAAGACAAATTGCCGGTCATCGCGATCATCCACGGCGGTGCCTGGCGGGCGGGGGACAAACGGGCCGTGCTGCCGCGGCTGTTTCCGCTGTTGGCATCGGGCGAGTATGCAGGCGTCTCGATCGGCTATCGACTTTCGAGCGATGCCGCATGGCCTGCGCAGATTCACGACTGCAAGGCCGCCATCCGCTGGATTCGCGGAAACGCCGACAAGTACGGCCTCGATCCCGAGAAGATCGGCGTCATGGGTTGGTCCGCCGGAGGGCACCTCGTTGCGATGTTGGGCGTCGCGGGTAACGCGCCCGAACTGGAAGGCGACCTGGGCCGTTACGATTCGCTTTCCAGTGCGGTCACATGCGTCGTCGATCAATACGGCCCGACCGAGTTGCTCACGATGGGCGACTACGAAAGCAAAATGGACCACAACGCGCCCGACTCGCCCGAGTCGCTGTTGATCGGCGGTCCCATCCTGGAAAACAAGGATAAGGCGAAAGCGGCCTCGCCGATTACCTACGTCGACAAAGACGACGCGCCGTGCTTCATCGTCCACGGCACGAAAGATCCGCTGGTTCCCTATCCGCAGTCGAAGACCTTCCACGCGGCGTTGCAAAAGGCGGGCGTCGAAAGTTACTTGCAAACGATGGTCGGCGGCGGCCACGGGGGATTTCGCAATCCGCAGTTGGACGAACGCATCGCCGCCTTCTTTGCGAAACATTTGCTAGGCAAGCAGGTCGCCATCGAAAGCGATCCGCTTCCGGCCGTCGCCCCGTGATCGAACGTGACGCCGCAAGCCCGGCTTGTCGGATGTGCGGCCGTCGCGTACGCGATGCAGGCGGAACGTACCGACATAGGCGGTGGAAATGCACGCGGCACGCGGTCCGACCTCAGTGAGACTCGCGGAACAACGCGACTTCCGAGACGGCGGGACAAGCGGCGGCTTGGGTGATCCGCAGACGAATCTTCGAGGTCGTGATCGTGTCCGTCCGCAAAAGACGGCGGGCGCCGATGCTCGTCGCCGCGGCGAACTCGTGCCACGCGTCGCCTTCCCAGCGATCGAGGGCAAAGGCGTCGATCCGCTGCCCCAACGGCAGATATTCGCGGATGCGCACGACGTTGAACGTCGTCGGTTTGGGTAGCTCGATCACCAGGGAGGCCGTGTGCACGTCGTCGTCGGTCGCCCAATAGGTGTCGGGATCTCCGTCGACTACGTTGCCGGGCGCGAAACGGGTGTCGCCCCCGCGGGCGGGCCCTGAAACAGTCGCCCCGCGGGCCAGATCGACGGCGAAGGTCGCTTCGAGCACGGCGTGCCATTCTTTCAAGATCTTGGCGTCGTTCTCGTGGATGCGTCCGCGTCGATCGGGCGGGATGTTCAGCAGCAGGTTGCATCCGCGCCCTACCGAGGCGTAGTAGATGTCGAGCAGCTTTTCGACCGACTTGACCTGGTTGTCTTGCGAGGCGTGATAGAACCAGCCCGGCCGGATGGAGACGTCGACTTCGGCGGGACACCACATATCACCGTCGCGCACGCCCTCGTTCAGCGCGCGGCGGTCGGCCGACCCGGGCACGGCCTCGCCGCGGCGAACGGTCGCCCAACACGTTTCGCCCGCGTAACCCGCCTCGTTTCCTACCCAGCGCACGTCGGGACCGGCGTCGCTGAACATGCAGGCGTCGGGCTGCAATTCGCGGACGATCTTCCACGTGTTTTCCCAGTCGTAGTAGGTGCGGTTGTCGATTCGGCGGGTGGTTCTTGCGCCGCCGTAATAGCCGTCGCCGCCGTTCGCGCCGTCGAACCACACCTCGAATATCGGACCGTAGTTCGTCAACAACTCGCGGAGCTGGTTTCGATAGTAGGCCAAATAGGCGGGCGTGCCGTAGTCGGCGTGATTGCGGTCCCACGGCGACAGATACACGCCGAAGAGCAACCCGTGCCGACGACACGCCTCGGAGATCGCTTTGACCACGTCTCCCTTGCCGTCGAGCCAATCGCTGTTCTTGACCGAATGTTCGGTGTACGCGCTGGGCCACAGGCAGAATCCGTCGTGGTGCTTCGCGGTGAGGATCAGTCCGCGCATGCCCGCCGCTTCGGCGACCGAGGCGATTTGGTCGGCATCGAAGTCGGTCGGATGGAAGATCGTCTCGGGTTCGTCGCCGTAGCCCCATTCTTTGTCGGTGAACGTGTTCGGCCCGAAATGCAGAAAGCCGTAGACCTCCAACTCGTGCCAGCGGAGCTGCCGCGGACTGGGCACGGGACCGTAGGGTTTCGGCGGTTCGACGGCGAAGCCGGTTTCGGCGATCGACAAGGCGACGCAAAGAACGCAAACGGCAAAACGATTCATGGCATGCTTTCCGTTCGGGTGAGAAAGATGGGAGGACGACGGCTCGATCGCGGCACGAGCCGGCGGTTCCGACTTTTCGCCGAAAAGGGCGCATCCGCATTGTAGCTTCAGAGAGCATCGATCGGCCATCACCGCGCGTTCAGGCGGCGAAGTCGTGCCGCAGCCGGTAATGGATCGCAAAATCGCTTGCACACTTGGCCAAATAGACATATCATGGGCGGCGTGGTCGTGGTGGTTGTCCATCGCTTTGAAGCGATCGTTTCGACGTGCTGTCTGAGAAAAACACGGGAGGGCCTGTCATGCGCAAGTTGTCACGTCGTCGTGCCGTCGCCTCGCTGGGGTTGTTGGGTGCCGGGGGAATGCTCGGTGTTTCGGCAGTGAGCATTTCCGGCCAACCGACCGAAGGAAATTCAAGCGGTGTGCAGGCGGAAGCGACTGCGAGCTGGACGTGGCGGCCGATCGACCCGCAACGAGCCGCCGACAAAGCTTACGCGATCTATCCCGAGGGGAGTTGCATGTACGCCGTCGTCGGGGGAATCATGCTGACGCTGGCGGAAGAATACGGCGAGCCGTACCGGTCGTTTCCCTTGCATATGATGCGGTACGGCCGCGTGGGCATCGGGCTTTGGGGGACGGCATGCGGCGTGTTCAACGGAGGGGCCGCCGTGATCGGTCTTTTCCGCGGCGAGAAGGATCCCACCGTTCGCGAGGCCCTCATCTCGCAACTCGGAACCTGGTACGAGAAAACCGCGCTTCCCGACTATACGCCCGCCGAACCGGCGTGGGCGGATGATATCGAACCCAGTGTCGCCGGATCGGTCCTTTGTCATGTTTCGGTCGACCGCTGGTGCGAGAAGACGGGATACGACGCCTACTGCATGACCAAGAAAGAACGCTGTCGACGTCTTTCGGCCGCCGGTGCCCGAAAAGTCGCCGAGTTGCTGAATAAGCACGCCGCCGACTCGGAAGGCAAGTTGACCTATTCGCCGGAAACGCGAAGTTGTCTCGAATGCCACGGCGGCAGCGAGCTCAACGATATCCGCGGCTCGATGCAGTGCAACACGTGCCATACCGAGT
>CAYVVR010000300.1:0-5579 GCA_964454655.1 uncultured Planctomycetaceae bacterium
CAGCGAGACGACGCGAGCTTGTAGTTCGGCGGGCGCCTGCTTTGCCGAGTTGTTGACGTTGACGCCGATGCCGACGATCAATTTGCCGTCGGCGATCTCGACGAGGATGCCGCACACCTTGCGTTCGGCCAAATAGACGTCGTTCGGCCATCGCATGCCCACGACGATCGAAGATGCCCCTTCGGCCTTGTCGACGACGTCGGCGACCACCTCACAGACGGCGGCTCCGGCCGCCAACGCAAGGAGTCCGAATTGCCGCGTGGGCAGTTCCGCAGGAGATGGAAACACGATCGTGAACGCCAAACTGCCCTCGCCGGTCCACCAGCGGTTGGAGCCGCGTCCCCGACCGGCGGTTTGCCGTTCGGCCGTGATCAACCAGGGCCGATCGGCCGAGACGCGAACTTCCGGCTCTTTGGCCCGGTCGTTCGTCGAGCCGATCTCGCGGTGATACTCGATGTGCAGATCGGGGCACGATGCGGCCAGTCGATCGAGATCGAGAGTGTCGTTCATCATCGAAATCGGACAGGAAATCGCGGCGCAATCGCCGGTTGTTCGGTTTGCCTATGTTGTGGATGTTGTGTCGTCGCCGCAGGTTCGTGAGTTTCTCTTGACCAACCGGCGGCAGGCTGGTATCGGTTCTCGGCTTTTCGACCGGCCGACGTCGCGTCGAGGCCGTTCGTGCCGACGCAGGTGCCGGCTTGCGTTCCGAAAAGAAGCGACGGAAAACGACCATCATTGCGTGAACGGATCGTACCATGATCGACCGATACGGGCGAGGGGTATTGCTCGGCCTGGCCGTGGCGGCCTGGACGCTGGCGAGCGGCGAGGCGTCGGCGCAGCGTGTGCGGTTTCCCGGTGGGGTGCAGGCGAAGCCGCTCGCCGCCTCACAGACGGCCCAAAGCATCTACCAACAGCCGGGGGCGAGCGGTGCAGCGGCATCGACAGCGACGTCGCCCTGGTCGCCTGCCGGAACGTTGCCCACGTCACCGGCTGCTCCCGCGGCCGGCGCGGGAACCACGTTGAGCGCCCCGGCGACGACGGGAGCGGGGGCGACGCCTGCGCCCTCGGCTTCGACGACGCCGAGTCCGTGGTTGCCGCCCAATCCGGCGATTGCACCGAGTTCGCCGTCGCCGGGCGTGCCTTCGATGAACTATCCGCCCGGTTCGACGCCCTATTACGGACCGGCAGGACCGAGTACGCCTCCGGCACCGGGGGCCGTTTACCAGGGATTGGGACCGCCGCCGAATTCGTGGGATCCATACGCCACGCCGGGAGAGCAAGCGTCGCTGTTTCCGCAGAATCCTGTCTTTCCTTCGACCGGCGACGACAGTTGGCCCACGAAAATTGTGAAGTTTCGCCAGGCGGTCGGCGTCGATTACACCTTCATCGCCGGAAACGGAGGCGACGAGCTCGGGCTTAACGATTTTCAGTTCTACGGCACGTTTGCCTTTCCGTTTTTGTACAATCCCGAAACGCCGCTGCTGGTGACGCCGGGGTTCGGATTGCAGCTTTGGTCGGGACCGATCTCGACGGTCGCCGACGATTCGCCCGACATGCCTCCGACCACCTTCGACGGATACATTCAAGCGGCGTGGAATCCGCAATTGAATCAAATCGTGGGCGGCGAATTGGCCTTCGCCGTGGGCGTGCATTCCGACTTCAAGAAGATTACCGGCGACAGCTTTCGTTACACCGGCCACGGGTATTTGACGCTGGCGCTCTCGCCGAATTGGCGGGTCAAAGGCGGCATCATTTACTTGGATCGCGTGCGGGTGTCGCTGCTACCGGCTGGGGGCGCCACGTGGGTCAGCTCGACGATCGATCCGAAGATTCAGCTCGACCTGTTGTTCCCCAATCCGCGATTGACGATCCGCCTGGCCGACCGCGGCAATACGCATTGGTGGTGGTACGTCCGCGGCGATTATGGCGGCGGATCGTGGTACATCGAGCGGACGACGGGCATCCTCGCGGGCGAGCATGAACGCGTCGATTACAACGACATCCGCATCGCCACCGGCTTCGAGTTCGAAGGTTGGCGGGGCTTGCAAGGCAGCATGGAAATCGGCGTAGCGACTGCCCGAGAGTTGGTTTACGAACGCGGATTGACCGACAACGTGAAGCCCAACACGCAATTGCTGGTGGGAGCTACGTTGGCGTTTTGATCACGGTGGAATGTATCGCAATGGACGATCGGCATCGACGAACGACGGCAGTGACACGACGATGAAATTCACGACACGACCGAAACGACGGATCGGGCCGGTGGGGCTGCCGGTCGTCTTGGCTGTATTGGTGTATGCTTTGTCGACAATGTCGATCGTCTTCGCTCAAGGGTGGAGCTTGCCGCAGGCGTTACCGCCGTCGCGACCGATGACCTTCGGCACCCCCGGCGACGATTCGCCCGCCGTGTCGTTCTTTTCGGAATCGGCACCGTTGACGCCCGGCGGTACGATCGAAACGATTCCGCCCGCGCACAACGATTGGGTGATCGAGGGGACTCCCGAGGCCGGTTCGATTGTTTCGCGCCGATATCCCGAGGCCGGATCACCCTTGTTCGAACGGGGACGGCCGCTCGCAGCCGACGGCCGCCCCGCCGATGCCCGCACGGGATTTTTCCAGGGAATCGACTTCAAGGCCGTGTGGTTGGCTTCCGGTAAACGCGACGGGTTGGGTATCACCGCGTTGGACGGTTCGGCGACGTTCGCGCTGCCGGCGCCGTCGCGCGATTGGCCGCTGTTGATCACTCCTGATTTCACGGTCTACTACCTGACCGGGCCGAAATCGATCGATGTACCGGCGAGACTGTACGACGCGTATACCGAGTTTCGCTGGTTGCCACGCTTGGGGCCGAATTTTCGCATCGAGGCGGCCATGCAGATCGGCGCCTTCAGCGATTTCGAGCAGTCCAGCGACGAGGCCTTTCGCATCACCGGCCGCGGATTGGGCATTTGGGATTGGCGGCCCGGCGTGAAGCTGGTCGGCGGCGTCGCCTACTTGGACCGCTACGATATCGACGTGTTGCCCGTCGGCGGGATCATCTGGAAACCGAACGACCTGTGGGAATTCAACCTGCTGTTTCCCAAGCCGAAAATCGCCCGTCGGATTCTCTGGCACGGGGCTCTGTCGGACGACAAGCAAGATTGGTTCTACGTGGCGGGCGACTACAATCCGCACGTGTGGGCGGTGGAACGCATCGGCGGATTCGCCGATGAACTCACCTACCGCGACATTGCGGTAATCGTAGGCTTGGAACGACGCAACATTCCCGGCATCGACTACAAACTCGAACTGGGCTACGTCTTTGGCCGCCGTTTGTATTATCGCTCGACCGACATCGAACGTGAGCTCGACGACACCGTCATGCTGCGGGCGATCGTGCACTACTGATCTGCCGGTCGCGCTTCGTCCGGCTCTCTCGAACCGACACGTCAAAATCCTCTCTGCGATTGCACTCGCTTCGGCGGCCGACTAGCGTATTGGATACCGCCGTTCCCAATGCGCGGCGGTGCGCGGGTTGGTGTCGTCGGATTCGTTCGAACAGAGAGGAGTGTGAGGCATGCGCGTGGGGAAATGCGTGTCGGTAGTGTTGGTTGCCTTTCTGGCCGGCACAGGGGGAATCGTTTCGGCGGTCGAACCGGTCGATCCCGAGTTGATTCCCGAGGGACGCCGCGTACTCGAATACCTTCACGAAATCTACGGGCAAAAGACGCTTGCCGGTATCGCCAGCTACGGCGGCAGACGACCCGTGCAAGAGATTTGCGGGCGCTTGCCGGCCGTCTACGGAGAAGACGCCTTCGGTTGGAATAAGCCGAAATGGGGCAAAAGCTATACCGGCGTCATGGATCGGAACTTCAAAGACATCCACGACTGGTGGCACATCCACGGCGGTATTCCCCAGATGCAGTTTCACTGGGGAAAGCCGGGCGATCCGAACGGCTCGGCTTGGGTGAGCGGCGACAAGGGGACGGGCCCGGTCGACGTGAAAGCCACCATCACGCCGGGGACACCGGAACACGAAGCAGCGATGGAGGATCTGCGACGCACGGCCGATTATCTCGAACGTTTGCACGAAGCCCAGGTGCCTATCTTGTGGCGGCCCTTCCACGAAATCGAAGGCGGCTGGTTCTGGTGGACCGACAAGGAAACCCCCGAGAATACCGCCGCCTTGTGGCGGATGATGTACGACTATCTCGTCAATGAACGCGGTTTGCACAACCTGATTTGGGTGTACAGCTCGGCGTTGCGCCCCGGCGGCTTGCCGAAGGACGCAAGCCTCGAAGACGAAATCGCCTTTCGCAAACGTTACTATCCCGGCGATGAATACGTCGATTTCGTCGGAATCGACATCTATCCGAACGACTACTACGGATGGGGAAACCCCACCGAAGACACCTACCGCAAGGCGTTCGAGATCATGCAAAAGGTCGCACCGGGGAAAATGATCGCCCTGTGCGAATGCGCCGCAATTCCCAACCCCGACATGCTTGCCGAAAAAGGACCGGGTTGGTTGTACGCGTTGCCGTGGTTCGTGGGCGGTCAGAACCCGCCGGAATGGATCGCCGAAACGTTTTCGCACGCGCAGATCGTGACCCTCGATGAGATGCCGCAATTGGTTCCGCACAACATTGCGCCGACGGCCCGAATCGCCTCGCCTGCCGACGGCGCCCAAGTGCCCACCGAGTTTTCTTTGGCTGTCAATCTGAAAGATCGCGACGGGAACTTGCTCTCGGCCTCGTTGTACGTGTTGCCCGGCACCTGGAAGGATTGGGCGATGCGGTCCGAGCAGGATATTCTGGATCTCGTCCCGCAGGCACGTTTGATCGCAGAGCGGGCCACCAGCCGCGAGTGGATCGGCATGTCGGCCCAGCTCGAACCGGGGTTGTACGATGTGATGGTGATGGCACGCGACAGTGCGGGCATGGTCGGCCAATCGAACGTCGTGCGGGTGATCGTGGGGCTCGAGGATCTCGCCCGCGGCAAACCGGTCGAAGCATCGTCGCATCCCGAAACGGCCGCAGCGGCCGTCGACGGAAACATGTACACGCCCTGGTCGGGTGCGAAGGAAGGGGAACAGTGGATCACCGTCGACCTAGAGCAGCCGCAGCGTGTCGGCGCCGTGGCGGCCACGTGGTGGAAGGCTTACGCCAAGGCCTATCGCGTCGAACTATCGACCGACGGCAAAACATGGACGTCGGTCGCCGAAATCACCGACAAACGCGGCTACGAAGGCGATACCGACATCTTCCGATTCGAGCCGCAGACGGCCCGCTACGTGCGATTGTCGTGCCGCGAACCGGGAACGAGCTGGGGCGGCTACACGCTGTATAATCTTTCGGTGTTCGAGAAACTCCCCGAGTGATCGGCGCGTCCGATCGGTAAGTCCTGCCTTGTGTATCGGAGTCCTCCCCATGCGTTTTCCCTCCTGCGCATTGTACCCCGACGCCTCACGAAACATTCGGTACGCTCGCTTGGCTGCCATGATCACGCTGCTTGGAATACTCGCGGTGTTCGCGGGCAACAATGCGGCGTCGGCCGGTGAAGAGGTCCATTCCGC
Source organism: uncultured Planctomycetaceae bacterium (assembly GCA_964454655.1). GTDB lineage: Bacteria > Planctomycetota > Planctomycetia > Pirellulales > Thermoguttaceae > CAYVVR01. The sequence continues at coordinate 5,555 of CAYVVR010000300.1, forward strand.
CTTGTGGGGCGAACACGGCGAATTG
>CAYVVR010000301.1:0-5568 GCA_964454655.1 uncultured Planctomycetaceae bacterium
CCCCTGCCCTGTGCGCAGCACGAGGGCCGAACGCCCGATCCGCTATCGACGACACTTCATATTGTCGTCCCCAAAGGCGGCGGAACGCACACCGAAACGCTTTCGCTGCCCAAGCCGGTCTTGTTGTGGGACGAATTCGCCCCCAATCGGTATCGCGTCGACGTGCAATTTCGGTCGCCCGCCGGTGAAGAAACATCGCACACGATGTTCGCCATGCGGGAAGTGGCCACGCGCGGAACGCAAATCACGGTCAACGGCCGGCCGATCTTTCTCCGCGGCACGTTGGAATGTTGCATCTTCCCCAAGACGGGTTATCCGCCGACGGACGTCGAAGCGTGGCGACACCTCATCCGCCGCGCCAAGGCGTACGGGCTGAACCACCTCCGCTTCCATTCGTGGTGTCCTCCCGAGGCCGCATTCGAGGCCGCCGACGAACTGGGGATGTACTTCCAGGTCGAATGCAGTACGTGGCCGAACTCGGGGGCCTCGGTCGGTAACGGCACGCCCACCGACGCCTGGCTTTACCGCGAAGCGGAACGCATCGTGCGGGAATACGGCAATCACCCGTCGTTCTTGTTGTTGATGGCCGGGAACGAACCCGCCGGTCCCGGAGGCGGCGCCCGCTATCTCGAAAAGTGGGTGCCCTATTTCCAAAAACTCGATCCGCGTCATCTCGTGAGCTCGGGCAGCGGTTGGCCTTCCATTCCCGAAAACGATTACCACGTGACCCCCAGGCCGCGCATCCAGCAATGGGGGCAGGCCCTCAAAAGCCGTATCAACGCCCAACCGCCCGAAACCGTGACCGACTACAGCGACTTCATCGCGCAGTATCCCGACCAGCCGGTCGTCTCGCACGAAATCGGCCAGTGGTGTGTTTATCCCAACTTTGATGAAATCCCCAAGTACACCGGCACGCTCAAGGCCAAGAACTTCGAGATCTTTCGCGACTTGCTCGAAAACGCCCACATGCTCGACCAGGCTCGAGACTTCTTGATGGCTTCGGGCAAGCTGCAACTGCTGTGCTACAAAGAAGAGATCGAATCGGCCTTGCGCACCCGCGGCTTCGGCGGGTTCCAATTGCTCGATCTGCACGATTTCCCCGGTCAAGGGACGGCCCTGGTGGGCGTCCTCGATGCATTCTGGGACGACAAGCCGTACGTGTCGGCCGAAATCTACTCGCGGTTCTGCAACGCCACCGTTCCGCTGGCCCGCATGCCGAAGCGCATCTTCACCCAAGCCGACGCCTTGACCGCCACGATCGAAGTCGCGCATTTCGGCCCGCGCGACCTTAAGCAACCGACCGTAAGCTGGAAAGTACTTGTCGAAGACGGAACGGAAATCGCCGCCGGCCGGTTCACGCCAAACGCGATTCCCACCGGCACGCTCACGACGCTGGGCGATATCGACGTTGCACTGGCCGACGCCCCGGCCCCCTCGAAGCTGCGTCTGATCGTCGGAATCGACGGTACGTCGTTCGAGAACGACTGGGACGTGTGGGTGTACCCGACGGCGGTGCCGACCGACGTGCCCGAAGGCATCCACGTGGCGAGTGAACTCGACGAAGCCGCCCTCGCCGCGTTGCAAGGCGGCGGCAAGGTTCTTTTGGCGGCCGATCCGAAGTTCGTCGATACGAAGGTCGCCTTGGGATTCTCGTCGATCTTCTGGAACACGGCCTGGACGGGCGGCCAGGCTCCGCACACGCTCGGAATCTTGTGCGATCCGAACCATCCCGCGCTGGCCCAATTTCCGACCGAGTACCATTCCAACTGGCAATGGTGGGAACTGATCCATTCGGCGGCAACGCTGGAATTAGACGAACTGCCGCCGGAAATCCGCCCGATCGTGCAAGTCGTGCCCGACTGGTTCGAGCCGAAGCGGCTGGGCCTGGTCGTCGAAGCGAACGTGGCCGGCGGCAAGCTGTTGATCTGTTCGATGGACTTGACCACCGACCTCGAGCATCGTGTCGTCGCCCGGCAGATGCGCCGCTCGCTGTTGGACTACATGGCCGGCGACACCTTCCGGCCGCAGCACACGCTGACGGTCGAACAGGTGCGAGGTTTGTTCCGCGAGCCGAACCTGCTGGAAAAACTGGGGGCGAAAGTTTCCGCCGACTCCTCGCAGATCGGTTACGAGCCGGAAAATGCCATCGACGGGAACACCGACACGATGTGGCACACGACTTGGGAACCGACGCCCGCTCCGCTTCCGCATTGGTTCCAGATCGCCTTCGCCCGACCGGTTCGGCTGGCCGGACTTCGCGTGCTACCCCGTCAAGACGGCAACCCCAACGGCAAGATCGCCGCGTACTCCGTCTTGGTCGGCACCGAGGGTGAGAACTTTTCGGCTCCGATCGTCTCCGGACGTTGGGACGAAACGCCCGCCTGGAAAACGATTCGCTTTCCCGAGCCTCTGACCGTCAAGGCCGTGCGTCTGCAAGCCGAGTCGGCCGCCCGAGGAAATCCCTTTGCAGCAATCGCCGAAATCGAACCTATCTTGGCCGAGTGATCCCCCAACGGCGACTCGCCCCCACTTGCATCCAAAGGAAGCAAGGATTACGGTCGAGCGCAGGGATAGGGAGAAGGGTGTTTTTCTGCTCTTCTCGCAGCATGGCCGTTTGGTGATTGTTTTTCGAAAAGGGAGGAACCGATGTTACGAAGTCTGTTGGCGGCGGTCGTGATCGGGTCGACCGTCGGCTCGGCGTACGCGGCCGACTTGCCCGCCGGCCATCCGAAAGACGCCAAGCCGAACATCATCTTCATCATGGCCGACGACCTGGGTTACGGCGAGCTGGGCTGCTACGGTCAGGAATTGATCAAAACCCCTCGGATCGACCAAATGGCGGCCGAGGGAATGCGATTCACCCAGTTCTACGCCGGAAACACCGTGTGCGCTCCGTCGCGTTGCGTGTTGATGACCGGCTTGCACATGGGCCATTGTCACGTCCGCGGCAACGCCGGCTCCGACATGATCATCCAGTCGCTCCGCGATGAAGACATCACCGTCGCCGAAGTCGTCAAGCGAGCCGGGTACGATACGGCCCTGATCGGTAAATGGGGCCTGGGTGAAGTCGATCAACCGGGCCATCCGCTGAAACAAGGATTCGACTTCTTTTACGGTTATTTGAACCAGGTTCACGCCCACAACTATTACCCCGAGTTCTTGTGGCGCAATTTCGAAAAAGAAAAGCTCCGAAACGTCGTTCAACGTTCCGATCGATCGTACGGCGGCTTCACCGGAGGCTACGCCGTCAAACGCGTCGATTATTCGCACGACCTGTTCGTCGCCGAGTCGATCAAGTGGCTCCGCGAACACCGCGACGGCCCGTTCTTCCTGTATTTGGCGCTCACGATCCCCCATGCCAACAACGAGGCAACACGCGCCACCGGCAACGGGTCCGAGGTTCCCGACTACGGCATTTACGCCGACAAGGATTGGCCCGATGTCGACAAGGGCCACGCGGCGATGATCACGCGCATGGACGGCGACGTCGGCAAGATTCTCGATCTTCTCAAAGAATTGGGTATCGCCGAACGTACGCTGGTGATGTTCACTTCCGACAACGGCCCGCACAACGAGGCAGGCAATCCGCCGACGCGTTTCCGTCCGGCGGGACCGCTGAAGGGCTACAAACGCGCCTTGTACGAAGGCGGTATCCGCGTCCCCTTCATCGCCTGGTGGCCCGGACACGTTCAGCCGGGAACGACTTCGGATCACGTCGGATATTTCGGTGACTTGATGGCGACGGCGGCCGACCTGGCAGGCGTCCCCTGCCCCGCCAATCGCGATTCGATCAGTTTCGTCCCCACCTTGTTCGGCGACGACGAACATCAACAAGAACACGAGTACCTGTACTTCGAGTTCTACGAACAAGGATCGCGACAAGCCGTTCGCTGGGGTGACTGGAAGGCGATCCGCGAACCGATGTTCACCGGCAAGATCGAACTGTACAACCTGGCCGACGACATCGGAGAAGAGCACGACTTGGCGGCCGAGCATCCCGAGCTGGTTGCCAAGGCCGAAGCGCTCCTTGAGGAAGCCCACGTACCGCATCCGAACTGGAAAACGCCGCAACAGCGGGCGGCCGAAGCCAAAAATCAAAAGTAGAAACTAGCGACGCCGCCTCGGCCGTCGCGCAAGCATCGACACCACAGCACTACCCTCGCTTGGGGGTGGTGCTTTTTTCTTTCCGCAACCTCCTGCCTCCCCCAACGCGCGGAATTCCCTTCGCCGCTGCCCTTCGCAGACGGGCATATCTTTTCTCTTTTGCCTTACATTCATCACAAACGCTACACCCCCTCTATTTCACCAATTCTTCCCAAAATGGTTGACAGCTAAAACCTGCACGACCAGAATGTTTTGCTGGCACAACTATGAGGGGTGAGGTCCGCGCAAGTTGCGTGAGTTCACTCGACTCGTCTGTTGGACGGATCCGCTTCACCGACAGGGACGTCGTCGGCACGACCATCAGCTTTTGCCCGAAGGGGCTTCGATTCGCGGCGTTTGTGCCGGTCGCGGCGCCCGCGGGAACATGAGAAGCGGAGATCTACTCATGCGGTTTCGATCCATTTTCAATCGAAGAGGCAACATCGGGGCGTTTGCAAAACTGGGGCGGAAAGAAAAACGGATCAAATCGCGACAACTGCGAGTTGAACCGCTGGAAGACAGGCACCTGCTCAGTGCCGTCTCCATCGCCGCGACGAATCCCAACGACGGAACGGCCGATACCTTCCGGCTCGTTCGCAACGGCGCCAACCTCGAAATCTACATCGACGGTGTGCTCGATTCGACGGTCGAGTACAGCACCGTCGATTCCATCACCGTCCAGGGATCATCCGACGACGACGCGCTGCTGATCGACGTGTCCGGCGGTCTGATCAACGTCCCCGACGGAATCGCGTTCTACGGCGAGGCCTTGGGTGCGAACACCGGCCCGACCGGCGACGTGTTGTACGTGACCGGCGATCCAGGGGTTCCCGTCGCTCGCACGACGTATATGCCTAACGGCACCGGTAACGGAGTCATCGTTTATGACCCGAACGACAACTTGGGTCCCGGCGGCGGGTTTCCGGGCGGAGGCGTTGTTGACGGTGACGAAATGATCATCGAGTTCACCGGTCTTTCGCCGGTGTACGACACCGTCCCCGCGCTTGAGTTGGATATCTTCGCCACGTCCGCCGACGATACGATCGAAATCGTCGACGGCCCCGGTGTGTTCGGTGTACAAACAACCGAGGTTCGGGAGGCCGGTAACGCCTTTGAGAGCTACGCCTTCGCGAACAAGATTCACACCACCGTCAACGGCTTGGACGGGGCCGACCGCTTCGTCATCAACTTCTCGGCGGTCAACTCCGAATTGCAGTTTCTGGACCTTTACGGAAACGAACTGACCGGCGGAACGCTCAATCCCGACGACGCGATGGGCGAGACGATCGAGCCGTTGGCGACCGCTCCGGGCCTCGTCGCCACCCGCGTGTATGGTCAGAACGGTTCCGAGTTGATCACCAACGAGGCCACGAATTATCTCGACCCGATCCAAAGTCGCCTCGAACTGCACGGCCAATTCGGGAC
>CAYVVR010000302.1:0-5557 GCA_964454655.1 uncultured Planctomycetaceae bacterium
CATGGCGAACGGCGTGCGTCCCAACGTGTTGGTGAACAATGGCGGCATCGTTTGATGAATCCGACTATCGCGCCGTGGTGCCGGTGCCCGAGGCCCCGACCTTTCTTCCGGGGACGCACATCGAAATCGTGCGCTCCGTTTCGACACGGCGTTATCGGCATGCCTTGTTCGATTTCGACGGGACGTTGAGTTTGATTCGCGAAGGCTGGCCCGAGGTGATGATCCCGATGATGGTCGAGATCCTGCAGGAAACACCTCGCGCCGAAACAGAAGAGAAACTTCGCGAGCACGTGACGTCGTTCGTCATGCGATTGAACGGTAAGCAGACGATCTACCAGATGATCCGTCTCGCCGACGAGGTGAAACGCCGCGGTGGGACACCGCTGGATCCGTTCGAATACAAGGCAGAATATTTGCGGCGACTGCATGCCCGCATCGACTCTCGCAAAACCGCTTTGCGAAACGGTTCGGTGTCGCCCGACGACCTGTTGGTGCCGGGAGCGAGGCGGTTTCTCACCCTTCTTCGGGAGCGCGGACTCATCCTGCATTTGGCAAGCGGAACCGATGAAGAAGACGTGATCGATGAATGCCGGTTGTTGGGATTGGAGGCCTTTTTCGAAGATCGCGTGCATGGGGCGAGGAAGGAGTTTCGTCGGTTTTCCAAAGCTCGTGTGATCGCCGACATCTTGGAGCATGAGCATGTACAAGGTGATGCGCTCTTAGGATTCGGAGACGGCTACGTCGAGATCGACAACGTCAAGGCTGCCGGTGGAACGGCTGTTGCCGTCGCCAGCGACGAGAAACATCGGAGCGGTCGAGCGGACCCCTGGAAACGCGAGCGCTTGATCGCCATCGGTGCCGATCTGGTCGTTCCCGACTATCGCGAAGGGGAGGCACTTGCGGCATTCTTGCTCGGTGGTGCGTCGACGCTGTGAGCTTGGACGACCGGCACCCGATTTGACGACCTCTACGAACAGGAAACGACGATGCCGTTTGAACGATTCGACCGTTCCCGCTTGCACCTCTTGCCGTTGCGGGATCGTATACACGACGTAGACCGCCGCGTGATGATGTCGCCGCAAGCCCCAGCGCCGTCGTTTAGCCATCCAGCGTTGGAACCGTTGGCTCGGCGGATCGTTGCCGCTTCGCAGGAGCGAAGGGCGGTTATTCTCGCGTGCGGGGCGCATGTCCTTCGTGAAGGGGCCGGACCGTTGCTCATCGATTGGATGGCGCGAGGCTTGCTTACGCACCTGGCGCTCAACGGGGCCGGTGCGATTCACGACTTCGAGCTGGCGATGATCGGGGCAACGTGCGAAAGTGTGGCAAGATACGTGCGTGAAGGACAGTTCGGTTTGTGGCGGGAAACGGGACATTTCAACGAGGCGGCCGTCGAGGCGGCGAAAGAGGATATCGGGCTCGGAGAGGCCTTGGGCCGAATGATTGAGCGAGAAGGCTTTCCGTATCGGGAAACAAGCGTCTTGGCAGCCGGAGTTCGATTGGGGGTGCCGGTAACCGTTCACGTTGCCTTCGGGCAGGATATCGTCCATGAACACCCGAATTTCGATCCCCAAGCGACCGGAATCGCGACGTACAACGATTTTCTGGTCTTTTGTCGTTCGGTCGAAGACTTGGAAGGCGGCGTGTTCTTGAACATCGGCACGGCGGTGATGGGGCCTGAGGTCTATCTCAAGGCGTTGGCCATGGCCCGCAACGTCGCGCACCGGCAAGGCCGAAGTATCCGGCACTTCACAACCGCCGTCTTCGATATGGCGGCACCGGAGGAGGGGATCGACACGGTGCCGCCCAAGACGGATCCCCGGTATTACTTCCGGCCGCTGAAGACGGTTCTCGTTCGCACAGTGGCCGACGGAGGCGAGAGTTTCTCGATTCGCGGTCCGCATCGCCAGATGCTGCCGGCGCTGTATCATGCCGTTATCGCCGCGGCGAAACGTTCGGATGTGCATTGATATCGAGCGAAAAGGAATCCTCATGGCAAACGAGCTCGCGCCGCATGTCGCGTTTTCGAAGGAACGAATCATCGCCCTGATCGACCGGTTTTCAGATGTGCGGACGGCCGTGTTCGGCGACTTCTTCCTCGACAAGTACCTCGATGTCGATCCCGACCTGCAAGAAACGAGCGTCGAGACGGGAATGCCGGCACACCAGGTCGTGGGCATCCGACATGCTCCCGGAGCCGCCGGGACGGTCGTGAACAATTTGGCGGCTTTGGGAGCCAAGGAGATTCACGCGATCGGGCTCATCGGCGACGACGGTGAAGGCTACGAATTACAGCGAGATTTAACGCGATTGGGATGCCTCACGCAGTATCTGCACGTCGTTCCCGGCCGGGCGACGCCCACTTATCTGAAGCCTCGCGACATCAAACACCCGGGGCCGACAGGAGAGCACCCTCGCTACGACACGAAGAATCGGACGCCGTTGCCTGAAGCCCTCGCCAATCAACTGTTGCAATCGCTGGAGACGGTATGCACGCAGGTCGACGCCGTCATCGTGTTGGATCAGGTCGAAGAACACGATTGCGGCGTCGTCCATTCAAAGACGATCGACCAATTGCCGGAACTGGCCGATCGCTTCCGCCGGGTGCAGTTTTGGGCCGATAGCCGTAGTCGAATTCACCGGTTTCGCGGAGTGGCGGTCAAGTGCAATCGGTATGAGGCCGTCTTCGGTCGGGCTGCCGCCGACGATACGGTGCTTACGTTCGACCGGTTACACGAGGCCGTCGAACGGTTTCGGCGGCAACTGAGCGCGCCGCTTCTGGTGAGTTGCGGGGCCGACGGCATGTTGGTGTACGGTGACTCGCTGCGCCGCGTGCCGACCGTCTCGGTAGAAGGACCGATCGATCCGACGGGGGCGGGCGATAGCACCATGGCCGGGTGCGCGCTCGCGCGGGCGGTTGGGGCTACGTGGGAAGAAGCGGCCCTGTTGGGGAACCTGACGGCATCGCGGACGATTCGCCGCTTGGGAACCACCGGGACGTGTTCCCGCCCCGAATTACGTCTGGCTGTGGATGCTTGGTTCGACCAATGGCAATGTTGAATCGGGCTGCGATAGATGGCTTGCGGCAGGGGGAATCTACCCGGGAATGGCTTCCACGGAACGCGGTGTGAACAAATGCGGCAGCAAATCAGGCGGTCTGAGACGAACACGGCGTCTCGACGGCGATGCGCCCTTGTTCGAGGGCGTTCGCTTGGTGTATTCGGCGATCGAGCGTCTTTGCCGAGAAGATGCCGTGAGCGACGTCGACGGGCTTTCGTGCTTGATAGACGAGGCGGCGTCTCGCTATATCCCGCGATCGCAACCGCTGAAAGCGTGGGCGACGAAGCTAGGGATCCGTGTCGACGATACGCGGCTGCCGCACTTGATTGCGGCGATCGATACCGTGTTCGCCGTCACGGCTGTTGTTGCCGTGTATCGCCGCTTGCCGAAACCGTGGCGAGACGCCCCACAGCAGGTCCGGCGATTTCTTGCCGAAGGGGAAGACGGCGTACGGCGAGAGGCGGAAGTCGGCGGGAACGTGGCGGCGTGCTTACCACGGCCGTTTCGCTGGTTTGTCGACGTTCTCGAAGATTTCCAAGAGCTGAAGGCTTGGGTGACTCGCTGGACGGAAAATCGGCGTCCTTTCGAACAGACAAGCGACCGTTGGCCCAAGGATGTCTGCCGCCCCTTGTACGAGGCCGTTGTTCCGAAGTCGGTACGGCTGTCGTTGGGAGAGTTCTACACGCCTTCGTGGTTGGCGGAACACGTCCTGACGAACGTCGTCCCGAATCGGTCGCGGGGGCGATGGAAGGAGACGCTTGACGGCACGCCGCTTTTGATCGATCCCTGTTGCGGATCGGGCGTGTTTTTGCTGGCGGCGATTCGCCGTTTGGCTGCCGAACGATCGATTTCGCTTCACGAGGCCGATTGGAGCGGTTTGGCGGGCATCGACATTCATCGGCCCGCCGTGTTGGCGGCACGACTCAACGTGCTTGCCGCATTGGCGCCGAACGTTGCGCCGACGGCGGCGAATCAGCTTCCCCGGATCCATCACCTCGACTTCTTGAGACGATTCGATTCGATATCGACCGACCTCGGGGGAATGTTTCGATTCGTCGTCGGTAATCCGCCGTGGTTGGTGTGGGACAGCCTTCCCGAATCGCGCCGCATCGGTGCTGAAGAGCTATGGCGACGGTTCGGCTTGTTCACGCTCGACGGGAAGGCGGCAAGGCACGGCGGAGCGAAAAAGGATCTGGCTTCGCTGGTCCTGTTGGCGGCCGGCGAGTCGTTGCTGGCACGCGGGGGCCGTCTTGCCATGCTCGTGCCCCGGTCATTGTTGCATGCCAAAGGGGCGGCGGAAGGCTTTCGTCGCGTATTGACCGAAAACGGGGTTGCCGAGCTGCGATTGACGTCGGTCGACGATTTTTCCGCGATGACGGTGTTTCCTCGCACGACCAATCGCACGGCCGTCCTTTATTTGGAAAAAGGGGAGACGACCCGGTTTCCCGTGCCTTATCGACGATGGTCGGAAACCGGCGGCGACCGCACCTCGATGGCGTGCTCGCTGGTGCCGATCGATGCGGGCGACCCCGGCAGGCCGTGGTTTATTTTGCCCGACGGGCTGGAGGTGAATCTTGATCGCATCTCGGCGCCTTCGGCGTATCGCGGCAACTTGGGGGCGAACACGGGCGGCGCGAACGGCGTGTATTGGGTTGAAATCGTCGATCAACGCGACGGATTGCCCGTGGTTCGTAACTTGGGGGCGACGAGTCGTCCGCCGTTTCCGATCGTCGAAACCCCGATCGAACCGGCGTTTCTGTACCCCCTGTTGCGTTGGGGGGATGTGCGGCGTTTCGAGGCCCGACCGAGTGCCTGGATTCTGCTTCCGCAAGATACACACACGCGTCGAGGCATTCCGCCGGAACGTTTGGAGGCTCAAGCCCCCAAGACGGCGGCGTACCTTCGCCGCTTCGAAGATCGCTTGCGACAGCGGGCAGCCTACCGTCGATTCCAGCATCGTGCCGCGTGGTATTCGATGTACAACGTGGGGCCGACCACTCCGGCTGAATGGAAAGTCGTGTGGCGCCGGATGGACCGTTCGCTTCAGGCGGCCGCCGTGGGTCCGATCGACGATCCGCACTTAGGACGGCGTCCCGTCATCCCGCAAGAAACCTGCGTCTTCGTGGCGTGCAACGATGCCGACGAAGCCCACTACTTGGCGGCGTTTCTCAACAGTGTGCCCGTCCGATTCGTGGTAAGCCATTACAGCTTGGCAGGCAGCAAGGGGTTTGGTTCGCCGCACATTCTGGATGTGGTTGCCGTACCTCGCTTCGATCGTGGGAACGGCGACCATCGGCGGTTGGCCGCGCTGGGCCGAAAAGCGAGCGATGCCGACACGACTGCGCTTCGCGAAGCCGTGCTTGTCGAGATCGACGCCGTCGTCGCCCGTTTGTGGCGACTATCGCAATCGGCAGTGGCCACGATGCGGTCATGGGTTTGCGCCGATGCTAAGGGCGGATGATCTTACGGCGCCGAAGGGATGGGCGGCATCTCGGCGCCC
>CAYVVR010000303.1:0-5549 GCA_964454655.1 uncultured Planctomycetaceae bacterium
ATACACGTTGACCTTGTCCGATCCTCGGCACGGCGTCGTAGCGGGTTTCGCCGGGTCAAACGTCGATACGGGCGATTGGCCGAGCCATTTCGACGGACGTTTCCAAGCCATCGGCTTCACGCCCGAGCACGAATGGCTTGAACTTCCCGACGGCACGTGCCGTCGATATACGCAACACGAAGGCCGCCGCAAGCAAGAAGCGGTCGTTTCGTGGCGACAAACGAAGGCAGGCAAAGTTTACGGGACGTTGGTCGTCACGTTTGCCCGTGACGACTCGTCGTAGACGCTTTTCCCTGTAAAGGGAGCTACCGCCGAGACAAGGCCGGGCACCTATCGGCACGGCAACAGCCACAAACGGTGTTCGGGCTTGCCTTGGCGAGGAAATTGGGCCAAAACAAGAACACCGATTCGGACGCGTTCGCAAACAATTAGAAAAACGGGTGACCGGGATGAAAGGTATCTACGGGGTGATTCTGGCACTTGGGCTGGGATGTGCCGCTGCCATGTTCAACTATGCCTATATGGTTCGGTCGACCGGAAGCATCGAGACGGTCGACTTCATCGGCATCGCATCCGACAAACCGCTGGCTCCGGGAGATCCCGTCACCGAGGAAGCCATTCAGCCGGTACCGATTCCGGCTTTTTACGCCGGACGCCTCAAAGAGTTCGCCATCCTCTATTCCGACCGCCAAAGCATCATGGGATGGCCGGTGTCGCGTCCGGTTCCCGGAGGGGCATTGCTCTTGCGCGATGATCTGCGGACGCCTCCCCCCGAATTGCAATTCGGAGACGAACCGGCCGGCGGCGCCGAACAGGTCGCCATGTTCGTTCCCATCGATACGCGTACGATCGTGCCGTCGCTCCTTCAACCGGGCGACCAGGTTTCCTTCCTCGTGACGTCCCCGACGCCGGCGGCGTTGAGCGGCACGGCCAATCCGGCTCCGGAAGGATCGCCACCGGTCGTCCCGGGGCCCACGAAGATCATCGGCCCGTTCAAGATCCTCTCGGTCGGAAACCGCTTGGCCTCCGTCGACGTGCAACGTGCCTCGAATCTGCCGCAAAGCCAGGAAAACATCCTTACCATCAGCGCTCGGTTGACCAACGGTCAGCTCGACAGCAAAGCCCAAGAGCTCTGGACGCTTCTGGAAGCGACGAATTTTCGGCAAGTCGGCGTGATCCTTCATGCGCGACGAAAGTCGAACAACTGATCGCCGGAAACGCATTCGTCTTCGCAAGCCCCCCTTCGAGCGTTCGAACACCGCCCATGAAAATCTGGTACAACCGCATCAACGACAGTCGCCGCACGGTTTTGGAAGTCGATGCCGATGAAATCTCGATCGGCCGCGACGCGACGAATACCGTGGTGTTACCCAGTCCGCTGGTTTCGCGTCGCCATGCCATGGTGCAATTGCTCGAAGATGGTCGCCTGCGACTAGAAAACGTCGGGTTGAATAGTTGCGTCGTCGGCGACGAGGAACTGCTGGGCGGTCAATCGGCCGTATTCGAACCGGGCACGAAGGTCCGAATCTGGCCGTTCACCCTGACGTTCGAGGCCGAACGGCCCGCCGTCGTCAGTCGATCGGAGCTGGAAGCACACTTGCGATCGTTGATCGCCGACCTCGAATTGCGAATCCATCGCAAACTACTTGAACGCCTCGACCTGTATGAATTCGAGCAACGCCATCGCGGGGACGAAGAAAGCATTCTCTTGCTGGAGAACAACATCGAAGATGTCTGCCGAGAATTGGGCGTTTTTGAAAAGGACAACGAACCGATCCTCGATGAAATTACCGGCTTGGTCTTGCGGGATCATCTGGTCAATCAAACGATCATGGAGGCCGACCCGAGCGAGTTCTTCGACTTGGGCTCGCTGACCAGCAACGAGTTCGACATCCCGGCCACTTTGGTTCCCGAACGGGAATCGGAACTGCACGGCCTTCTCACGTTCGTTCGTAAACGTCTCGATCTCGAAGAGTGCCGCGACACGACGGAAAAAATCCATCGCATCGAAGCTCGCTTCAACGAGGTGTTTCCCCTCGTGCGTCCGCACCTTCACGGCGAATTGCGCAAATACCTGATCTTGCGCACACTGAAAAAAGACCTGAAAGACACCATTTTCGGCTTCGGGCCGCTCCAGGATTTGCTGCGGGCATCTTCCGTGACCGAAATCATGGTGGTCGCGAAAGACCAGATCTACGTCGAGCAAAACGGTGTGATCGAAAAATCGGGGCGGCGCTTCATCTCCGACAAAGTCACCGAGTCGGTGATCGAGCGGATCGTCGCCCAAGTAGGCCGTCGCATCGACAAGAGCCAGCCGTTGGTCGATGCCCGCTTGCCCGACGGCTCGCGTGTGAACGCCATTATTCCGCCTCTGGCGGTCAAAGGCCCGTGCCTGACGATTCGAAAGTTTCCGATCCATCGCATGACGATGGACGATCTGGTCGAGTTGGGCTCGATCACCGAGGCGGCGGCGACGTTTCTGCGGGCGGCCGTCATCGATCGTCGCAATATTCTGGTAAGCGGCGGTACGGGCGCCGGTAAGACGACCGTCCTCAACATTTTGAGCAGCTTCATCCCCTTCAAGGAACGGATCGTTACGATCGAAGACACCGTCGAGCTCCGCCTACACCAAGAGCATGTCGTCACACTCGAATCGAAACCGCCGAACGTGGAAGGGGCAGGGGCCTATACCATCCGCGACCTCGTCCGGAATGCTCTGCGTATGCGACCCGATCGCATCATCGTGGGCGAATGCCGCGGCCCCGAGGCACTGGACATGATCCAGGCCATGAATACCGGCCACGACGGCTCGTTGACGACCGTCCACGCCAACAATGCCCGCGAGGTAATCGAGCGACTCGAGGTCTTGATCCTCATGGCCGCCGAACTGCCGATCTATTCGATCCATCGGCAGATCGCCTCGGCCATCGACTTGATCGTGCACATCAGCAGACTCCCGGGCGGGCGACGGGTCGTCACCGAGATTGCCGAGGTGACACGCGTCGATCCCGATACGAAAGACGTCGTCGTCGTCGATATCTTCAATTTCCGAAACGGCAAACAGCTGATGCCGACCGGCTATTTGCCCACCTTCGTCGACTCGTTGGTCGACAAGGAATTGCTCGATCCCCGGTTCCTGTACGGGCAAGGCGATTTGCAACCGGCACAAGGGAAACGTGAGGACTGACGATGGACTTGTTGCTGGCAGGTTGTTTTTTCACCGGTGCGGCCGTGGCCTTGGCGGCGTATTCGCTGCGAGACCGCATCGTCGCTGTTTTTGAAGCGGTGGAAGAAGACATCGGCGAAAAGCTCCGCCGGCTTCGGGCCCCCACGCGTCATTTGCGTCGCAACCTAATTCTGTGGCTGGTGGGCATCGTCGCCTGCTTTCTGGCCTTTTGGTTGTTGTTGAACAGTTTGATCTTCGCTTTCTTGCTGAGTGCCTTCCTGATCGCGGCCCCCTGGTACCTACTGCGGCGCATGGCCGAACGGTACCGGCAAAAAATCGAAGACCAACTGGCGGACGCCATGGTGGCCTTGTCGAACGCCGTGCGGGCGGGGCTTTCGCTGACCCAGGCTCTCGAGATCCTTGCCGCGCAATGTCCCAAACCGATCAACGGCGAATTCCGCCAGATCGTCGGCCAATACAACATGGGCCAACCGTTGGCTCAAACATTGACCGAGGCCAAGCAACGCCTCAAGAGTGAGAACTTCAGCCTGTTCGCCGCGGCGCTGTTGGCCAGCCACGAGCACGGCGGCAAGCTCAACGAGACCGTCGAACGGATCGCGCAGTCGGTCCTCGAACTCCAGCGGTTGGATCGCAAGATCATGGCAGAAACGGCTCAGGCTCGCAAATCGTCGATCTATATGGCCATTTCGCCGTGGTTGATTCTGGTCGCCTATTACTACATCGATCCCGAAAACACGAAAATGTTGTTCACGCAACCGCTGGGGCACCTCCTTTTGGCCATGGCGGTCGTGTTGAACGTAATTGCCTACCTTTGGGCACGCGCGATTTTGAATCCCGATATTTGAACCACATCGCCGAACCGTGGTCGTTTTTTTGAAACGAAACATTCCCTCGTCATGTCGCCGATCCCCATGTTCGATTCTTGGTTGATTTTGGCCCAGGCGCCGCCCCCCGAGGTAACGGTCGTCGAAACCGTCGAAACGACCGTCTGGTTTCTCTGGGGCGCGTCGGCACTGACGGGTATCGCCGTTTTCTTGGTGGCGCGCTGGTTGCTGACGGTCTTCTACACCGAAGATTTGCAACAGGGCGAGCAATGGCGCTACGACATCAGCCGAATCAATGAATTGCGTCGGGCCGACGCCTTTTACCGCGTGTTCCAGCCGGCAATCGTGTTGTTGTCTCAATTCAATCGCCGGGCCTTCCGCGACGCCTTACCCGAAATTCAACGCCATATCCACGCCGCGGGGCTCTCTCGGTTCTGGCTGGCCGAAGAATATCTGGCCAAGCTGGAATTGATCAGTTTCATGATGACGCCGCTTTACATTTACTTTTGCGTGCGAGCGGTGGGAATCGTCGGCATCTTGGTGGCGTTGGTCGGAACGATCCTGACGGTTTGGCTACTGCGTTATCGGTTGGCATCCCGCGCCGAGCGGCGCATCCTCGAAATCAAGCGGCGACTTCCCTTTTTGCTCGATCTGTTGACGCTGTTGATGGAGGCCGGATCGACGTTCCTCAATGCGCTGGCGCAGGCGGTCGAGGAATACAAAGGGCACGCCATCGCCGAGGAATTCGGGCGGGTACTGACGGACATGAACATGGGCAAGACCCGCTACGAGGCATTCGTTGCCATGCGAGATCGGCTGGCCGACGACGAAATCACCAGCATCATCGGCTCGATCTTACAAGGTGAAGAACTGGGGAGTCCGCTGGCGCACATTTTTCGCACGCAAGCCGACGTCCTCCGCATCAAGCGAACCCAACGCGCCGAGATGGTCGCCGGCGAGGCGGGCGTCAACATGCTGCTGCCCAGCATGCTGGTCATGGCAGCCACCGTCTTGATCATCCTCGGACCGTTCATCCTGAACTACTTGTATTTCGGCATGATTCTCTGACCTGTTTCATCCATCCAAGCGAGTTGGCCGGCGATGCCGATCAAAGTCAAGTGCCCTTTGTGCAAGACGGAAATCACCGTGAAGCCCGACCTTCGGGGCAAACGGCTGAAATGCCCGTGGTGTCACCACCGGTTTCACCCCGGCGGCACGAAACCGACCGCGGCAGACGTTCCTCCCGACGACGCACCGATTGCCGTACCTCCGACGATGGCTTCCGAGGCGAAGGCCGCAGGCCCGACCTCGAGCGACCACGACGCCGATTCGCCCGACACACCGACCGAGCCGATCCCCACGCAAATCGGCCGCAAGGCCCGCATGAAGCTCGATGCCCTGCGACAGCGCAATGCGGATTCTCCGAAGTCGTCCCGCTCTCCGACCGCCGACGCGGCGACTTCCGCGACAGCACCTCAACCGACGGCTCCGCCGCCGAGTCGTTCGGCAACCGAGCCTGCGAAACCGTCGTCGCAAGG
>CAYVVR010000304.1:0-5499 GCA_964454655.1 uncultured Planctomycetaceae bacterium
TGCGAGGGGGATGATCCCCCGTGCCGACCGCCGGACGCATGCGGCCGACGAGGACAGTCATTGCGAATGCATCGGTGCGAGTGCATCGTAAGACGGGACATTCAAGGGCTATCCTTGCAACACGTTCCCAAAGGGGGGCGATCATGCCGATCATCCAATGCCCGAAATGCCAAGCCAAACTCAAGATTCGCCCGGAATACGCCGGAAGGGTGGGTAAATGCCCTAAGTGTCAGGGGGTTGTTCGGATTCCGGAGGTCGTAGAAGATGCTGCGACCCCTTCGGTGTCGTCTTCTGGTGGGGAAGATGCTTTGCCGGCCGTCGAGACGCCTGCCCAGTTGGTGCCTTGGCATCATTATGTCGTTTGCGATCGGACCGGGCTGTTTGCGACTTGGGAAAACAACGGCAAGGGGTGGCAGATCAAGAGCGGGACGCAGATGGTTCCCGTCCGGCAGCATCCGGACAAGCTCCCCTCGCAAGGCACGTTCGTGCTCGTCGAACTTCAAATCGAGACGACCGACGAGGGCCATCGGCTGGTGGGAATCGTTCCTTATCGGTTGGCCGATCGGTACGCACTGACGAAACTCGAGCGGGGGCCCGACGAGATCTTGAAGGCGATACGCGGTCCCGGAGCCCTCAATCGCGAGCAGAAGGTCGCCGTCATGGGATATCTGCGCAGCCGTTTCATGCGCGACGTGTGGGCCGGTAACGAAACGTTGCGAGACTACCTCACCAACCAAGACTATCATTCACCCGGCATCGGCAAGCCTTCGCATCCGTGGAACGAACAAACGATCGGTTGAGCTTCACCGTCGTGGGAATTCGGCCAGTCTTGCAGCCGAGGGGGTTTAGGGGTATAGGTTTGAGAATCTGCGTCGGCTTTTGCGCGCGTCGGTGGGGGCGAACGCGTGCCGGCCGTTTGGTGAGGTGTGGGTGTTTCGTCCTCCTGTCAAGCAGAAAGTGAGGCGTCGCCATTTGCGCTTCAGAATTCGTCTATCAACGATGTATCGATCCCGATTGTAACGCCTCGTTCGGTGTCGAGGAGGTTCTCGTCGGTTGTCCGAAGTGCGGCGGACTGCTCGATGTCGCGTACGAATGGGATCGGCTCCCGTTGCCCGATCGATTGGCAGCCTTCGAGGACAAATGGGCCCGTCGCCACGATCGTTTGGCGTTCAGCGGTGTTTGGCGCTTTCGCGAACTCTTGCCCTTTGTGCCAGAAGATTTGTGCGTGACCGTCGGCGAGGGGCAAACGCTGTTGTTGCCCGCCGATGCCGTCGCGGAATATGCCGGTCTCGAACCGGGGCGGCTGTTCCTTCAGTACGAAGGGATGAACCCTTCGGGCAGCTTCAAAGACAATGGGATGTCGGCCGCTTTCTCGCACGGGCGGCTCGTGGGAGCCAAGCGGGCGGCTTGCGCCTCGACGGGCAATACCAGCGCCTCGTTGGCCTTGTATTGCTCGGTGACGCGGCTGATGAAGGCGTTGATCTTCATCGGATCGGGAAAAATCGCCTTCGGGAAACTGTCGCAAGCCTTGGAATACGGCGCGCTGACGATCCAGATCGCAGGCGACTTTGACGATGCGATGCGGCGCGTCCAGCAGGTATGCAGCAAACTCGGTATTTATCTTGTCAACAGTGTGAATCCCTTCCGGTTGGAAGGGCAGAAGACGATCATGTACCGGGTGCTCGAAGCCTTGCGGTGGGAGGTGCCCGACTGGATCGTCGTGCCCGGCGGCAACTTGGGGAATTCCAGTGCGTTCGGCAAGGCGTTCATGGAATTGCGCGATCTCGGCCTGATCGATCGTGTTCCCCGGTTGGCGATTATCAATGCCCACGGGGCGAACACCCTTTTCCGGCTGTACGAGCAGGAAGGCCTATGTTGGAACGGCGGACGACCCGATCGCAAGCTGATCGAAAGCTTTTTCGGTGAGATGGATGCCGAGGGGCGTCGCGCTTCGACCATCGCCAGCGCCATCGAAATCAACCGGCCGGTGAACCTGACGAAATGCTTGCGGGCGCTCGACGTGTGTAATGGAGTCGTCCGCGAGGTGACCGACCAGGAAATCATGGACGCCAAGGCCCGCGTTGGGGCCAACGGGATCGGATGTGAACCCGCCAGCGCTGCCAGCGTTGCCGGTACGAAGAAACTGGTCGAAGAGGGGATCATCGGCAAGGATGAACGCGTGGTGTGTATTCTGACCGGCCACCTTCTGAAGGATCCCAATGCCACGGTGGCGTACCACACCACCGACCAACACTTGTTCAACGAAGTGTTGGGCAAACGCGGTGTCCGCCGGGCGGCCTTTGCGAACCGGGCGGTTACCGTCCCCAACGACTTGTCTGAGATCATCAAGGCGATCGAACTATACGGTTGAGCGAGTTTTCGAGGGCTAGCCTGTGCCGCCCGAAAGCTTGGTGGTGGGGCTTTTCGTTCGATCGACTCGCGACGAGGGAAGAAAGCAGAAAGACCATGGCCAAAGACAAAATTCGCGTGGCGATTTTTGGTGCAGCGGGGCGAATGGGGCAACGACTGGTGGCCCTGACTGCCGCCGATGACGAATTGGTACTCGGTGCGGCGGTCGATGCGCCCGGATGTCCCGAATTGGGAAACGACGCGGGCGAGATCGCCGGTTGTGGTCGCTTGGGGGTTCCTGTTTCCTCTTCATTGGACGACGCCGTCGACGTCGTCGTCGATTTCTCGAAGCCTGAGGCCACCGACGGATTGTTGCAGGTGTGTCGGGAAAAGAAATTGCCTCTGGTCTTCGCGACGACCGGTATCAACGCCGAGCAACAGCAACGATTGCTGGATTTGGCGGGAGTCGTGCCCGTCGTGTGGTCGCCGAATATGAGCCTGGCGGTAAACCTGGGGATGCGGCTTGCCCAGACGGCGGCGAAGGCCTTGGCCGATCACGATGCCGACGTCGAGATTCTCGAACGGCATCACCGCTTCAAGGAAGACGCGCCCAGCGGGACGGCCTTGAAATTTGGGCAGTTGATCGCCGAAGTCATGGGACAAACGAACTTTCGTCATGGTCGCGAAGGCCGACCGGGCAAACGACCGCACGACGAGATCGGTTTTCATGCGATTCGCGTGGGCGACAATCCGGGCGAACACACCATCGTGTTCGGGATGCTCGGCGAGACGCTGGAAATCACCGTTCGGGCGAGCAGCCGCGACGCTTATGCGCTGGGCGCCTTGGCGGCGGCCAAATTCGCCGTCGGCAAAGAACCGCGACTCTACACGATGTTCGACGTGCTCGGCCTGTGAGGATGCTGCCGATAGACGGCTTCGGGCAGATAGGGTGTTTGCCCTATTTCGGTTTGATGCGGCTACTCCATTTCGACCGGAACGCTTGCGCGCCAAAGTACGGCATCTTTGCGTAGAAACCACACCAAAAGCGTGCCCTTGCCGGAAAACAGCGGGTGGTTCAAGTCGAGCCACAGCGTGCGCGCATCGCGGGACCATTGCTCGGGATAGCAATACGACGAGCACGCGTACGGCTCGGTTGCCGTCACACGAACGATTTGATCGACCACCAGCGACGGCCGCCCTTGCGTGTTGCGGAAGGTGCGCACGCGGTAGGTTCGATTCTTGATGTGGACATCTTTCTTCAAGTCGAGCGTCCACGCTTCGTCCAATTGACGCTGGAAAGCCATCTGGAGTTTGCCGTGTAGGTGCGTGGGGCCGAATTGCGGCGGGCGAATCCGCTCCGGCGAGACGCTGGGAGGACGATCCGCCGGAATCCACATCGCTTCGATCGTGACATCGGGATGAATGGTCCACGGGTACACGATTTCGAGCACGGGGGGATGCGTGTTGCCCTGCAACACCGTCAAACGTGGTGCGGGAGGATGCGTCCACTGCACACCGTCACCAAAACGCGGAATGCGGGCGCCGGGCTTCGGTAAATCGGCGAGGCCGACACTCGGTGTGAAATCGGCGGCGATCGCATGAACCGCCGAACCCCACAAAAACAACAACGCAACAGAGAACAGCTTGAATGTGAAGCAGCTACGATCGAGACCAGTGAAAACGGGCTGCATGTACTCCTCCAAAGCAATCGATTCTTGGCTCGAAACGCCGGATGGGGCAGTTTGCGAAACGCGACAAGCCGCAAGGTAACACGGATTAGGGCTTCCCGTGGCCGAAAGAAGACGCCGCACGGAACACGGACACCGGCGTCCGGACAAGAGCGATACCGACGATTGTGCGGACTCGCTACCTCGACAGTCCGGAGTGGCCGGTTACGACGAAAAAGCGTCGTACGCGGAAGAGACGCGTCGCAGATAAGCCCGCAGGCCTTCCGACCGACTCGCGATGTCTCATCCTGATGTGCCGCGGCCGGTTGGCCGTCGTCTTATGGGCATGGGAGCATGCACAAGATGAGCCTATTATCGAAAAAGGCTCGGCCGAATCAAGGATTTTTTGAAAAGTTTCGCCCGGAATTGCTATGCGAAATGCCGTGCGCTACTTTTCGAGCGTCGCTTGGCCGTTTCGCTTTCGTTGGAAGGCGATGTACACTCCGAAGGCCGCGACCACGAACAGAAGGATGGCGGTCGGTTCCGGAACGGACGCTGCGGCGCCTTCCAGCGAGAAACGCGGGAATGTGGGACCGCTGCCGATAAAGCTGCCCAGCAACGGATCGGCATCCGCCACCATGGCCAACACGTCGGTTTCTGCGGGATCGGGAATTTCACGAGCGGCGGTATAGAAGGTCGCCTGGAACGAAGCCCCCAGCGGATCCCACGGATCGTACAGGAACTCGGCGGCCGAGTTCCAAAGGTTCATGCCCAGGATGCCGTCCAAGCCCGACTCGAAATCGATCACGAACACCGGCGCGTTCGTGAATCGCAGGTCGCTGTCGGGAACTCCGTCGAAGTCGGAATCGTAGGGAACGACCAGTTCGTCGAGGACGTATCCGGGTACGCTCACCGGCGCTCCTGCGGCACCGACGATGTCGATCGTCGTTTCCGGTGTCCCCAAGTCGAGCCCCAACGAAGCGGCGACGTCGCTACTGATCACGCTGACCGACGCGCCCGTATCGAGAAGAAAAGTGAGATCGGTACGTTGCGATCCGCCGTCGGCGACCGCCACGTTCGTCTGCACCGGGTTCGGGGCGATCGTCAAGTCGTTCCCCGGTGTGGGATGGTTCGTGTCGCCGTACATGGCCAGCGGGATACGAACCGGATCGGTCGTTTCGCCGGCGACGGCGCTCAATCGAACACCCGGTTCCACGAACGACAGGTCGGGCATGTAGTAAACCATGCCCGCCAAGAGCGACCCGAGGAACGGATCGTCCGCGAATAGCTCGCCCAAATCCAGCGCATAGCCTCGCATATCGACCAACGCTGCTGCGCCGGCATCTTCCGGATGGATCTTGCCTAGGTGGATCGGTGTGCCCGCGATGTTGGGGAGCTGGGCGCTGCCTTCGTAGGTTCCCACGAATACCTGCACCCCGGGAACGCTTACGCCGCCGCTGAGGTCGAATGCGGCATCCAGCGA
>CAYVVR010000305.1:0-5430 GCA_964454655.1 uncultured Planctomycetaceae bacterium
ATTCGGGGGTCCGGTTAGAGGGGATGGGAAAAAGAAAGCGGCGGATAGGGCGAACACCCCACCCGCCGCTATGGGTAGTTGGGGGCGCAGAGGGTTTAGGCTTCGGGCGCGGCTTCGCTGAACACGCCGGTGATCGTCTCGCCGTTTTCGAGGTAGCGACCAAGCACGCGGAATCGCTGGTAACGCTTTTCGAGCAACTCGTCGGTGGGCAGGGTGCGGAGTTCGCGAATGGTTGTCCGTAGGTACGACTTCAGGCGGGTGGCCGTCGCGAAGTGGTCGCGGTGGGCGCCGCCGGGCGGCTCGGGGATGACGGCATCGATGATGCCGAGTTCAAGTAGATCCTTGGACGTCATCTTGAGTGCGCGGGCGGCTTCCTGCTTGAATTGGTGGTCTTTCCAGAGGATACCGGCACATCCCTCGGGGCTGATGACCGAATAGTAGGCGTGTTCGAGCATGGCGACGCGGTCGCCGACACCGATGCCCAACGCGCCGCCGGATCCGCCTTCGCCGATCACGACGCAGACGATCGGGGTCGGCAGTCGCGACATTTCCATCATGGCGGTCGCAATGACTTGGGCCTGGCCGCGTTCTTCGGCGGCGATGCCGGGATAGGCGCCCGGCGTGTCGATGAAGCAGATGACGGGGAGACCGAACTTGGCGGCCAGCTTCATCTTGGAAATGGCCTTGTGGTAGCCCTCGGGATGGGCGCAGCCGTAGTTGCAAACAATACGTTCTTTGACCGTTTTGCCTTTTTGGTGGCCGACGACCATCACCTTTTGTTCGTCGAGTTTGGCCCAGCCGGTCAAGATCGCGCGGTCGTCGCCGAACAGCTTGTCGCCGTGCAATTCGACGAACTCTTCGAAGCACAGTTGCAGATAGTCGCTGGTCATCGGCCGATCAGGATGACGCGCGACTTCGACGACTTCCCAGGGCTCCAGGTTCGCGTAGATGCGTCGCTTCAATTCGAGCAGCTCACGTCGCTTCTCCTGGAGTTCTTGCCGGGCGTCGGGATTGTCTTGGACGAGGCGTTCGAGCTTTTCGACGCGGGCTTCCAATTCGTAGATCGGACGTTCGAAGGAAAGACGATGAACGGCATTGCTCATGGTCGTCGGCCTCGATTGTGTGTCGGGTAAAAGGTTTTCGATGGACCCGTTTGTCGACTAGAAGACGGCGGCCGGTGCCGGCGTCGGGTCGTTCTTGAATATGGGAACGGAATGTAATTCGCCGAAGAATTCGGGAACCGACCGAAAACGGTCGTTCGGATTCTTGGCTAAGGCTTTGATCAATAGTTGCGAAAATTGCGGTGAAACTTCGGGGTTGACCGTTTCGGCGGAAGGCGGCGGAGCCTTCAGGTGCTTCGTCAGGAGCTCGCTTTGGGAACTTCCGGTGAACGGCGGACGCCCCGTCGTCAGTTCGAAAAACGTGCATGCCAAGCTGTACAGGTCGGCGCGGCCGTCGAGGGGCTTCTTGCGAATTTGTTCCGGCGAAATGTAACTGGCCGTTCCTTGGATCTTGGGCGCACCACCGAAGAAACGCGAGAACAGTCCGCCGGTCTTCTTCGCCAACGCGAAGTCGATCAGTTTCACTTGCCCTTGCGGCGACACAAGGAAATTGTCGGGCTTGATGTCGCGGTGGACGTACTTTTGGCGGTGCATGGCGGCAACGGCCTCGGTTGCGCCGAAGATCATTTGGCGGATGATCGGTCGGTAGCAGTCGAGCCCCTCTTGGATCCACGATTTCATGTTCGGCCAAGGGCACCATTCGATTACCAAGAACGGAGTCCCCTGCTCGACCCGGTACTCCAAAATGTTGATCAGGTTATCGTCGAGAACGCGTCGGCGGAATTCGTATTCTCGCTTCAAATACGCGATCTGACTGCGGTCTTTGGCCGCTCGATGGACGAGCATTTTCAGGGCATACGTGACGCCGGTTGCGTCGTGAACCGCCTTCCACAACTGCGTCGTTGCCCCGCTGTATACCAGGTTCGTCAATCGATAGGGTCCGAGTTGTCGAATTCCGCTGGACACGATTCCTGTCGATCCTCTTTCGCGTGCCGAGTGCTCTTCTCGTTGCCGGGTTCCGCCGGCCGCCCCCCCTGCTCTCTTTGGTTCCACCGCTCGCCGGTCGAGTCCGAATGGCTGGCAAGTTGCGGCGACTGCGCAGTCTAGAAAAAGCAGTGTGTGGAAACGGCCACTTTTAGTCTACCGAAAACGCGAATCGGCCACAATTGCGACCATTGCGGGCGATTGAGCGATGTCGTTCGGCGGAATGGATCACAATCGCCCTTCGGCGAGCGATTCATAAAGAGTACGAATTTGGGCCGTCATCTGTTTGTGGCAGAAGCGATTTTGGCACAGCTCGCGCCCGCGACGCCCGAAGTTGTGGCGTTTTTGAGGATCGGCCGCCAACGTCACGACCGAGCGACTGAGCGCGGCGACGTTCCGGGGCGGAACGAGATAACCCGTTTCATTTTCGAGAACCACCTCGCGTGCACCGTCGATGTCGTAGCTGACGACGGGTTTGCCGGCCAGCAGCGCCTGCGGCAATACGCGTGCGAGGCCTTCGCGCAGGCTCGTGTGCACGACGATATCCATCGCCCCGAGATAGGAAGGCAGCTCTTCGGGGGGCACGAGTCCGACGAAGCGAAAGTATTCGGTCAGCCCTCGACGGGCGATTTCGGCTTCCAACTGAGGACGCAAGATGCCGTCACCGACCAGCAAGAATCGAACCTGCGGCGCCTCGCGGACGATCGTTTCGGCGGCGTGAATCAGGTCGTTGTGCCCCTTCAGATGGAAGAGACGCGCGATCTTGCCGACCACGCAATGTTCCTCGGTGTAACCCAGGGTGCGCCGCATTCGGGCGCGGTGCGTGTCGGCTTCTAGGAACGGCTCGATTTCCATGCCGCTGTAAATGGTCGTGAACTTTTCGCGACCGGCCACGCCGTCGCCTGCCAGAAGATCGGTCATCGCATCGGCCACGCTGATCAGGGCGTGACAGCGTTTGGCGGCGTACGATTCACATATTTTCACGAACCATCGAGCCGGGGCCGGTTGGTACGGATGGTACGGCGCGCCGTGGACGGTGTGAATGATCACCGGAACGCCCAGTTTCCACGCCGCTTTGCGTCCCAAGATTCCTGCTTTGGCGCTGTGCGTGTGTACCACGTGCGGTTGGAATTCACGCAAAACGGCCGAGATCTTGCGATACGATACGAAGTCGCGCCAGGGATGAATCGCACGCCGTAATTCGGGGATTTCGGCGATCGGCACACCCCAAAGTCGGGCCTTCTCCAGTAAGGACCCCTCAGGTCCCAACGCCGGGCCCGTGATTAGCAAGACATCGTCCCCGTAATCGCGCATCAAATCGCGGCAACACAGGAGCGTGTTTTCCTGTGCCCCGCCGAGAATCATGCGCGTGATGACATGGGCGATTCGCACGAGTCGGAAACCGGTCGATTACGGGTTGAGCTCGTAAGGCGGAGGATAGGTGACGCGAACCAAGAACAAGCCTTGCGGCGGTGCCGTCGGCCCGGCAAGCCGGCGATCACGCGACTGCAACACGGTGGTGATCCATTCGGGGGATCGGGCGTTGCGGCCGACCTCCACCAGGCTGCCGACGATGTTTCGTACCATATTGTACAAGAAACCGTCGGCCTCGATCTCGATGGCGAGCAGATCGTCGGCGTCGGCCGAAAGGACCCCGCCGGAAACGCGCCGGACCGACAGTTCGGTGACGGTTCGGACGCTGGTTTTGCGTGGTGCCCCGCTGGTTTCGAAGGCCGAGAAATCGTGCGTGCCCGGCAACCGAGCGGCCGCCTCCTGCATGGCTTGGTCATCGAGCGCTCGGGGGACTTGCCAGGCCTTGTTTTGCCAGAACGGCAGAGGGGAACCGTCTTGGATCAGGTAGCGATACCGTTTTGCCTGGGCATCGCGGATCGGATGGAACTCGAGGGGCGGCTCGTCCGCGTACCGAACGCGGATATCCTGCGGCAAATTGGCGTTCAACGCCCTACCCCAGACATCGGCCGGTAGCGACGATTCGGTACGAAAGACGACGACTTGTCCCAGCGCGTGTACCCCGGCATCGGTGCGTCCGCTCGCCAGAGGACGCACGTCCTCCCCCGACACGCGGCGAACGGCGTCGCTGAGCATGCCCTGGATCGTTCGTTGATTCGGCTGGATTTGCCACCCGGCGTAGGCTGTGCCGTCGTATGCCAAAAGCAGCCGAATTGCACGCATGATTACGATCGTCCGGGAGCGACCGAGGTGTATGTCGCCCGTCTTCGCCGAAGGTGACGCGACGGTCGATCCAACGTCGGAACGTCAGGAATTGGCCAACAATTGGGCGATCTGGACCGCATTCGTCGCCGCACCTTTGCGGACGTTGTCGGCCACACACCAGAACGTGATGCCGTTCTCGCTCGAGATGTCTTCTCGAATTCGGCCGACGAACACTTCGTCGCGTCCGTCGCACGAAATGGGCATGGGATATTGCTTTTGTGCCAAGTCGTCGATCACGACGATGCCTTCCGCAGCCTCGAACAATTCTCTCGCCTTTTCGGCGGTGATCTTCTTTTCGGTTTCAACCAGAATGCTTTCGCTGTGACAATTGGTGACCGGCACGCGGACGCACGTCGGACACACCGCGATCGAATCGTCGTTGAAGATCTTGTGGGTCTCCAACACCATTTTCATTTCTTCGGAAGTGTAGCCCTTGTCCCGCGGCGAGCCGATGTGCGGAATAAGGTTGAAGGCGAGCGGATGCGCGAACGCCTTGTACTCGTACGTTTCTCCCGAAGCTGCCGCCCGAACGGCCTCTTTCAGGTCCCGACTTCCCTGCAAACCGGCGCCGCTGGCCGCCTGGTAGGTGCTGACGACGACTCGCTTGATTCGCCCGTGCTCGTGCAGCGGTTTCATGGCGACGACCATTTGGATCGTCGAACAGTTCGGGCTGGCGATGATACCTTGGTGATTGCGAACGGCTTCCGGATTGACTTCCGGCACGACCAGGGGGACGTTCGGATCCATGCGCCACGCGGCACTTTCGTCGACCACGACGCAGCCACGCTCGACGGCCTTCGGAATGAAGTCGCGAGCGACGTCGTCGGGGGTGCTGCTGATGACCAGGTCCACGCCCTCGAATGCTTCCGGTTGCAGCAATTCGACGGTGTACTCTTTGCCCGCGAACGTGAGCGGCTTGCCTGCCGAACGCTGAGAAGCGAGAAATTTGATCTGTTCGAATTCGAAGGGCCGTTTTTCCAACAGGCTGCAAATGATCCGGCCGACTTCTCCGGTGGCTCCGACAACAGCGATCGACTTGAACACGGAAACGCTCTCCAGATTGGAAACACCGCGGGTTACAAGCACCAAGGTTGCACTTCGGCGACGAGCGTCTCGGACGACCGTCAAATCGGCAAGACACATCGCGCCG
>CAYVVR010000306.1:0-5426 GCA_964454655.1 uncultured Planctomycetaceae bacterium
ATTCCCACCAATTCCAGTTCAACCAATAGTCACCCCGGTTCACATGGTAGCTGATCGGGGCCCGATCGTACCCGGAGATCGACTTGCTGGCACCGTCGGAAGGGCACAAGTAGGCGTCGATGCGGGTGCGGGTGAAGGCGTTGCCCCACCACGGCCGCGTGATACCGAGCTGGTTCTGCATGAACTCGTCATACAGCGCCCGTTGTTCCATGAACGGCAGCAACGACACCGCGTAGCTCCACCGTTCCCAACCGCCTCGCCCACTTGCGTTGGGCGGATTGTAGAAGTTCATCTCGTGGGTCGCAGCCGGGAACCGCTTGTTTTGGTCGTGGAAATTGTGCAACGCAACCCCGATTTGCTTGAGGTTGTTCGTGCACTGCGACCGACGTGCCGCTTCTCGGGCCGCCTGCACTGCGGGCAACAACAGTGCGATCAAGATACCGATGATGGCGATCACCACTAGCAATTCGACTAGGGTGAACCCGCCACGCCTCGAGGAATGGGACATAGCACACCTCCCCATGAAGAAAAATGGAAAAGAATTTCAATCGGGTAAACGATACCCGATGCGGACGACAAGTTTCACCAACGGCGTTCCCCAACGCCGACATCGTATCGTACACGAAATCTATTGCCTGGTTCAAGGAATTTGCGGCTTTTTTTGAAACAAAATATCGCACCGGTTCTTAGCTTAATTCCTTTGTTGGGGTAGGAAGACCGACTCCGAAGAGGGGGGGGGCTTGGGCAGAGAATCAGTGAACATGTCAATAGGAACGGGTTACGTTCACGAGGGGAGTCGCCCTGCGTTGAATGTTGTATACAAGTTCACCGAAATGCAGAAAACTTGGGCGATGTCTTCGCTTGCCGGCAGACAGACACCCGAGTGGCGGCAGTTATCGAGACTTGGGAGCCCGATGCGTCGGCAACGGCCGCGGGGAAGAATTTGGGCGCGGTTGCGGCAGAGGCATGTCGAGAAGCCACGGGAAAAGAAAAAGCGACCGGCGCCGCTGATCGACGCCGATCGCCCGTGGAATTCGGTGGCTGTGACGGTTAGTCGTGACTACGTACGTCGATGTCCGTCACCGCCGGTGGTTACGAGACGTTACGGAATCTGGACGGTTTCACCACCCTGGATCGTGCCCAGAGCACCCCACACGCCGTAAGGCGACGGTCCGCCGTAATCTTGCGGTCGGCTGCTGTCCACCGGCGGAGTAGGCATATCATTGACGGTCAATGTCGGATCGCCCGCGTCGACCGTCTCTTGGATGAAGTGCACGGAACCATCGCACATCAGCACGTTCGCACCGCCGGGGTGATAGCTGCTGGCTGTAACGATGGCCCAACTCTCACCCGTGTTACCGCAAGTGGGACCGTTGGGCGGAAGCATCGTGAAGAAAAGTGTGTACGGCGTGATGCTATCGGCCCAGCGCCAACCGATTTGCCAGTCGCCGGTCTCCACGTTGCCGGTGAATTCGTTGTTGGCGCCGACTTGGGCTAGACACAAGCTTGGCGGCGCGCCGTTGTATGCGCCGGCGTCACGCGCCACCGCTTCGGTGACCTTGCGGCTGCCTTTAACGCCGATCTTGCATTCCGACACGGCGATCGTATTGCTGGAACCGTCTTGAAGTGAGGCGAAGCTAACGACTTTCTTGTCGCCCCGTCCGAAGACGCCGCGGCATTCATACCAGTCCCAGTTCAACCAATAGTCGCCCCGGTTCACGTGGTAGCTGATCGGCGCCTGGTTGCGGCCGGGAATTCCCTTCGACTGGCCGTCGGAGGGGCACAGCAACGTGTCGATACGAGCCCGAGTGAGGCTGTTGTCGTTCCACGGACGCGTGATGCCCAGATGATTCTGCATGAATTCGTCGTACAGGGCACGCTGTTCCATGAACGGCAACAACGAGCAAGCATAGCTCCACCGTTCGTAGTAGGCATTGGATGTCGAATTCGGCGGATTCACGAAGTTCTGTTCGTGAGTGGCGGCGGGGAACCGCTTGTTCGTGTCGTGGAAATTGTGCAACGCCACGCCAAGCTGTTTGAGGTTGTTGGTGCACTGCGATCGCCGGGCAGCCTCGCGGGCGGCCTGAACGGCAGGCAACAACAAAGCGATCAAAATTCCGATGATCGCGATGACCACCAGCAGTTCCACTAGCGTGAAACCGCTATTCCTACGTGTGTACGTCATTTGGACTCCTCCCCATGATTCAATATGGAGATACGAAAATGAAGGCAGAACCTCGGCTACCGCAGCCGAACAGGGTCGCTAAGGACGATCGCCCCAGTGGAGAGAAAAGATTCTCAACACTCTCATCCTAAATATTGTAACCCTCGAACCGCGTGCTCGTCACGTGGGAACCGGAAAAATTTCCCCCGATTTCATGGTTTGTCTGGTGTTTTTAGGCGAAAAAAATGCCATGGCTTCGGTGTGCTGTGGAAAATGTCGGGTTTAGCCGGTGTGGCGTCGTAGTGTCTCAAAAAATCTCGGGAAAATAAGGGTTTGCGCCGATGGTGAGGCCTCCGCCATCGATTCTTCGGTGGTTCGGTATTCTGCGTTCGAAAAATAGTGGTGATACCGACGAAAAGGGTTTTTCCGAACGATCGGATTCGTCTCGTGAAAGCGCGCGAAACGGCAGACTGCCGCGAACGCAAAAATTCTCAATCGCGGCCCGCCGTCGAGGTAGGGTGGAACCTATCGGAAGCTTGGCGATCCACGAAAACGTTGCCGCCGTGAGGTTGTCGAACTGCTGGAGTTGAGTTCGGGCGAAGTTTCTTGCTCACCGCTTCGACGCTGATTAGGCTTGAGTCGCATTTCGTCCCGCGGGGGGATGTGGATTGGCACAGGGCAAACCCGGCATCGCAGGAGAGGCCAATGCGACGACGCGAACAGAAGCGGTGGGTTGTTTGGGGGCTTGTGATCGGCTTGGTGTGCTGCGCCGCGTCACGAACGCAGGCGGTCGAAATCTTCGTCTCGCCCCATGGTAAGGATACGGCGACGGGAACGCGTGAATCGCCGTTTGCGAGCGTGGCGAGAGCCCAACAAGCCGTCCGAGAGGCCACGGCGCGAGGTGAACCGGCGACCGTCACATTCTTGCCGGGAAGATACGTGCTTGAAGAGCCGTTGCAGTTCGGGCCCGAAGATTCCGGAACGGACGATGCACCGGTCGTCTATCGCGG
This sequence comes from uncultured Planctomycetaceae bacterium, assembly GCA_964454655.1. Lineage (GTDB taxonomy): Bacteria > Planctomycetota > Planctomycetia > Pirellulales > Thermoguttaceae > CAYVVR01. The sequence continues at coordinate 3,175 of CAYVVR010000306.1, forward strand.
CGAAGGCGGGTCGGTCGTCTTATCGGGCGGCGTGTCGATTGTGGGGTGGATGCCGCATCCCGACAAACCCGGCGTGTGGCGGGCGAAATTGCCGCCCGGGGCGGCGGCGAAAGAAATCTCGCAACTTTGGATCGACGGACGTCGCGCGATACGGGCGCGAACGCCGAATGAGTGGAATTTCCTGCCGATCTTGGCGGTCGTCGAAAAAGAGCTCGATTCGGGCCGCTTTCAGCATACGATCCGGTTTCGCAAAGGGGCCTTGGAGTTTTTGAGAGGGCTTTCGGACGCACAGATTCGCCAAACGCTCATCGCCGTTTTTCACAAGTGGGATACGACCCACGAGTGGCTCGTATCGGCCGATCCCGAGACGGATGTCGTGACGACCGTCGGCGGTAAGATGAAGCCGTGGAACCCGATGACGCGCGACAGCCTGTGCTATTTCGAGAACGTGCCGACGGCGCTGGATGCCCCCGGCGAATGGTATGTCGATCCGGCTGGATGGATCGAGTACCTGCCGCGCCCCGGCGAAGACATGACGCGAGCCGACGTCGTGACGGCTCGGTTGTCCAACCTGGTCACCATTGCCGGGAACATCGACCAGAAGGCCGGCACGGTGGAACCGGTGACCAACATCGTTTTCGAGGGATTGGCGTTCGAGCACGCGCAATACCGCATCCCCGACGAGGGATTGCCCCCGTGGCAGGCGGCGATGAACGTCGACGAATCGGCGATCGTCGCCGATGGTGCCGCGAAGATCGTGTTTCGGAATTGTCGGGTCGAGCATGTCGGCGGGACGGCGTTCTGGTTCCGCAAGGCTTGCACGCACTGTCGCGTCGAGAAGACGCTCATGCGCGACCTGGGCATCACAGGGGTTCGGATCGGCGAAACGGCTTTCGGGACGGATGCCCTGCGGACGCATCACGTGACGATCGACAACTGCATCATTCACAGCGGCGGGCGCATGCTTCCGCAAGCGGTGGGCGTGTGGATCGGTCACAGCCCCGACAACGCGCTGACGCACTGCGACATCGCCGATTTCTACTATTCGGGCGTTTCGGCCGGCTGGCACTGGGGATACCAAAACAACGGAGCAAAGCGAAACCGCATCGAGTACAACCACATCCATCATCTGGGATACGGTATTCTGAGCGACATGGGTGGGGTGTACACCCTAGGTCCTTCCGAAGGAACGAGCGTCAGCTACAACGTCATCCACGACGTCTATTGCACTCGCTACGGCGGCTGGGGGCTTTATCCCGACGAAGGTAGCACGGGAATCCGGTACGAAAAGAACCTGGTGTACGACGTCGAGGACGGTTGTTTCCATCAGCACTACGGAAAAGAGAACGTCGTCGTCAACAACATCTTTGCGTTCAGCCGCCAGGGGCAAATCGCTTTGTCGCGAGCCGAGCCGCATTTGTCGTTCACGTGTCGGCGGAACATCGTCTACTGGGACGAAGGCGACGCGTTGGGGCATTCCGGTTGGAAGAGCGGAAAGTTCGTGATCGACGAGAACTTGTATTGGCGAAAGGACGGCGGTCCTTTCACGATGGCGGGGATGACCTGGGAAGACTGGCAAGCCGCCGGCCACGATACGCATTCGATCATCGCCGATCCGTTGTTCGTCGATGCCGATGCCCGCGACTTTCGCCTGCGGCCGAATTCGCCGGCGTCGCGCATCGGGTTCGAGGTTTTCGATTTCAGTAAAGCCGGAGTGTACGGGGATCCGGCCTGGACGGCAGAGGTGCGCAAGACGTCTTTTCCCGCCCCGTACGTGCCGCCTCCGCCCGAGCCGTTGAGTTTTCGGGACGATTTCGAAAACAGCGATGCGTCGGCCATCCTGTTGTTTGCACGCCTGAGTGTCGATCGGTTCCCGGAACTGATCGGAATCGCGCCCGACGAACAGGCCGAAGGGAATCACGTGTTGCGGATCACCGATCGGGCAGGGCTCGAACGCGGTTTCGATCCCCATTTCTATCTCGACCCGCATTGGTCGGACGGGACGTTTACGATTCGTTTCAAGCTGCGCTGCGAGCCCAAATCGAAAGGCTATTTCGAGTGTCGTGATCGCGCGTCGCCGTATCGAGTGGGGCCGACGGTTGCGTTGCAAGGCGGCGTGCTCTCGACCCGCGGCCGAAAGCTGCTCGAGGTGCCGTTTGGAAAATGGGTCGAGATCGAAATGCGGGCGAAGCTCGGCGATGCAGCGGGAACCTGGACGCTGAACGTCCGGCTGCCCGACGGAACCGTTCGGC
>CAYVVR010000307.1:0-5424 GCA_964454655.1 uncultured Planctomycetaceae bacterium
GATGAGCCACGTCCGTCCCGCCGTTGTTACCGTAGGCGTGCACATAGTCGAAGTTACGGGCCTGAAATTCCAAGCCGCTGCCGACAAGCGTCGCCCGGTTGGTGGCGGCGGTGAAGACGTCGTCTCCCGCCGTGTCTTCCAGATGCGCGATGTCGCTGCCGCCGCCGGCGACACCGACGACCGTTTCGAAAGCAACAGCGGTGTTGCGATAACCGGCGCCGGTCATCACGGCCGCATCGGGACCGACCGTGTACACGTCGTCACCGTTGGAGCCGTACAACCAAGCGGTGTCGTCGCCGCCCTTACCGGCCGCCGTGACGCTGTCGAACCCTTTCGCCCGCACCATCGCACCGGGCATGGTCAACCGAGCCCATTCGGGCGTGGCGATGAAGGTGTCGTCGCCTGCCGTACCGGTCATCACGGCCGCGTCGTTTCCTCCGGCGGTCGAGTAGCCGTGAGCATACTCGAATCCCTTGGCGCGGGCGAGGTATCCGCCGCCGGTCAACCTCGTCCAGTCGGCGGTGGCGGTCAACAGATCCTTGGCCGCCGAATCGTACAGGTGCGCGACGTCGGTGCCGCCTGCGGTCGCGTAGCCGTGGAGGTACTCGACATTCCGTACGGCAACGCTCAAGCCGCCGCCGACGAGCGAACCGGCGCCCTGCTTCGCGGTAAAGACGTCGTCGCCTGCGGTGTCGTACAGGTGGACGACATCGGCACCGCCCGCCGCGTCGTAGACGATCGTCTCGAACGAGTCGCCCTCGAAACCGATCGGGCCGCTCGAAATCGATACGTGCCCGCCACGAATGCTTGCCGTTTCGTCTCCGTCGCCTCCGTGCAGGGTGATCGTGTCGTTCCCGCCGAAGCCGAGAATCTCAAGGTTCACCACCGCCGGATCGAGGTTGACGGTCGTGCCGTTGATCGTCACGACGAATCCGCTGTTGTACGAAACGTCGACCACGTCGTCACCGTCGGTTCCAAACAGCGTTTGCTGCGAAGCGGCCAACGGCAACGTCGCCGGATTGTCGAATTGCACGTTCACGGCATCGGTCAAGCCGCTGATCGCCACGTAGTAGCTCGTCCCCGCCGTCACTCCCGACACACCGACGTTGGTCGTGCCCGATCCCAACAGCGAGTACAGCCCTTGCGAATCGACCGTCACGAACGCGATGGCCGTGTCGGGCGAAACGCCCGCCCCCGAAACAGAGACGGTGAACGCCCCGTCGGCGTTCGGCGTAAGCTTGTACCACAACACACCGTCGGTCGGCGACTGACTCGCCAAGATACTCGACGAAACGGTACCGAGATCGGTCGGCGTATCGGTGGGAACGACGGCAATCTTCGTCGTCGAGGTGTCCGATCCGCCGGGGCCGGTCACCGTTTGCACGACCTGGTACACGCCCACGTCGGCGAACGCATGGGTCGTGCTACGGTATTGCGATTGGTACCCGTCGCCGAAATCCCATTGCCAATCGTTCGCCCCCAGCGACATGTCGGAAAACCGGATCGCACGTTTGGCCGTGACGGCCGTCGGCTCGACGACGAACACCGATTGCGGAACGGCGGGATCGGTAAACCACACTTGGTTCGTCGCATCGAACGACCGCACGTAGGTCGTACCGCCGCGAGAGTACTGAACCGAAAGGTCTCGAATGACCAACCACTCGATGATGTCGTCCGCCAGGTAGGTATCGACCGTTTGGTTCCACGCCTGCGCGGCGGGGTCGTAAATGGCGTAGCCCACGTCGCGCGGTTTCGGATCGGCACTGACCGACGTATCGACGTAGGCCAGCGTCCACGCCACCAAGCCCGATTCGGCTTCGAGTTCGTACACGCGGGCAAGCGGCGAGTTCGTGCTGTTGTACGATTTCCAGGCATCTTGCAAGCGATCGTAGGTCAGCAGGTGAACGTCGTTCACCGTCGCCCACGCCGCCGTGCCGTCGGCCACGACCATGTGCGTGATTTGGGCCGAAGCGGCGTAATTGGTGAAGTTCCGCTGCCATTGTCCCAGGCCGTAATCGTAGGCGATCACGACGACGTCGCGGGCAACATCTCCGCCGGTGCCGGTGTAGGTGACTTTCCATCCGACCAGGCCGCCCGCATTTTGCAAGTCGGCGACTTTGCTGATGGACGTCGCCCCTTCGAGGAAGTGTTTCCACTCGCCGCGTCCCGGATCGAACACGGCTGCTCCGACCGAGCGTTGGATACCCGTAGCCGGCTCGCGATAGATCCAGGCGACCACCCCGTCGACGTTCGTCAGTTCGGCAACGTCCATCATCGAGGGATTTTCGGCCGTTCCGAACACCCAACGGCGCGAGGCGGTATCGAACGTCGTGAAGGCGACATCGGCCTGCGTTCCGCTGCCGGTGCTCCGCACGAGCGACCAGGCGACGACCCCGTCGCCGTTGGTCAATTCGCCGACCGTCCGACCGTCGGAATACGACACGCTGTCGCTTTGCCACCCGCCGCGGACGACATCGTACATCGCCACGCCGATGCCGGTCTTCAGCGACGAACCCGCCGAGCCGAAGGTCCACGCGATCGTTCCCTCGGCGACGCTCACGTCGTACACGCGCGTCGAAGCGCCGGTTTGCGAAGCGAACGCCCGCCACTTTTGCAAGGCGGTATCGTACAGCAGTGCGCCGACGTCGCCCGCCTGCGAACCGTAGTTGATCTTCCACGTCACGGCGTCTTTGGAAGCGTCGAGCCCGCCGATCGTCGTTCCCGCTTGGGCGTTTACCTGGTACCGCTGCCAGGCCTGCGCCGAGTAATCGTAGGTCGCCGCCGCCACGGCCGTTTCGGTGTAGCCGCCGGAACCGTCGGGCGTGCCGATCGTCCAGGCCAACATACCGTTCTCGTTGACCAGGTTCTCGATGCTTTTGATGCCTTGAGAACCGATCGTCTGGAACTTCTGCCAGGCGCCCAAGGCTTGATCGTAGACGGCGCCGCCCACCTCGCGGGCCTGGTAGCCGCCCGTCCCGGTCGGATAGCCGACCGTCCACGCCACCACGCCGTCCTTCGTCGAGAGTGATTCAACACTCAAAACGCCCAGGTTGTCCGACTCGCCGGTGACCCACGCGCCGGCATCCGTGTCGTAGATCGCGAAGCCGACCAAGTGAGGAATCGTGCCGTTGCCTTCGTACTTGCGGGCGACGGTCCACGCGACGACACCGTCTTCGTGCACCAAGTCGACGATCACTTGGTTCGCGGTATAGGTCGTCGAACCCGATTTCCAGGTCGAGGTGGTCGGATCGAACACCTGGTAGTGGACGGTCGACCCGTCGCGCCACGCTTGCGTGTCGGAAGGGGCCGTGTACTTCTGGGACGTCGCGGCGGTCGCCTGAACCGACGTGTCCTGATCTCCCGAAATCGCCTGCGACTCGACGGCCGGTCCCGGTCCGCCCGTCGTCAAGGGAACGATCGGAACTTGAAGCCCGATCCCGCTCAACAGGTGTCGAGCCTCCAGATTTTCCAGACGCAATCGCCGAGATCGGGGACGCTGTCGCTCTTTCCGTGCTTTCATACCCAATCGCTTCATGCCTCGGGTCATCGTTCGTTCGCCCTGTCTTCGCAAGGAATCGATTCGGGGTGGTGGAGAGGTTCCTCCCGGCGGCAAGCCGTCGATGGCGGATCGGCCGAGCTCCCCTCGACCTAGGGAGCTCTCATGGTATCCGCGCATGGTCGGCATCCACCCGACTAGCCTTGTAATCGGCAAATCTTGCCCCAATCGCCTAACAGTTTTCTTTGATACAGCCGGAATTTTTAGCAAATCACGCAAAGCGATGCCCAGCCAATAGCAAACGAGAGAAAGAAGGCAACCTAGAGAACCTTCGTCCCGCAATGCAGCGGCAGTGAATCGTTCGACGAGCTCGGGTGCATGAAGAGGAGCTCGCACCGACCGATCACGCGGCCTTGGGAAGCGAGGCTGCTTTCTTTTGCTTCTTGCGGCGGGTGTCTTTCCACCGGCGGTGGACCCACCAGTATTGGTCCGGGTCGCGGCGAATCATGTCTTCGAGCCGTTTCGTGTACCACTGGGTGATCTCCCGGACCGCGGCGATCGGATCGCTCACCGTCCGCGGATCCAAGATATCCTCACAAAACAACTCGAATTGCATCGGCCCGTCGAGTCGCCGAGCACCGGCAACGATGATCGGGGCATCGTACTGCATCGCGAAGAGGGCGATCGCCTTGTACGTCGAGGCCGGTCGGCCGAAGAAATCGACCCAGCACCCTTTCGGGCCGGCGCTCTGGTCGGCCAACACCGAAAGCGTCTGTTGCGAGGCGAGCACCTCCAAGATTTGATCGTAACCGCCGACTTTCGGAATCAACTTTTGGCCGGTCGCCCCGCGGAAACGCTCGACGAATCGATGCAAAAAGGGATTGTCCAGCGTGCGGGCGACGGCACTGGTGTACAGCCCGAACACCCCGAGAAGATAGCCGCCCATCTCGAAATTACCGAAATGCCCGGTCACCAAGATCAACGGCCGATCGTCCAAAAAGGCGTTGACCATCGCCTCGACGTTCTTCAGCCGAATATGCCGCTGCCAGTTTTCCTTGTGGATTTTTCGGGGTGCGTGGGCGGCTTCGAAGGCAAGTAAGAAGAGGTGACGCCACATGCGCCGGGCCAGCTTATGCCGCGCTTTCTCGGACAACTCGGGAAAGGCATGGCGAAGATTCTCTTGGACCACGCGACGCCGAATGTGCAGCACGTCGTTGAACACGAACGCGACCGCGTCGCACACCCCGGCCGCCATTTCGATCGGGATCATCTGGGCAATGCAAATGGCCGTCCGCACAACCAAGTAAACTGCGTAGTCGATTGCCGTTCGCCACATGAGCCGCACGGTCCTTCCTTGGAAATCGAGTCGAGGCATCCTGCCTTCGCCGGGATGAATCCCGCAGCCGGGCGAGCCTATTCTTGCACCCTCGCTCCGTCCCTCCAAGACCAGTTTCTCTTCTCCCGCGGAAGATGCGCAAACGACGCAACATACGCAACATCGATCCGTTTTCTCGCCGACGCCCGATCCACCGGCGCCGATTCGGCTTCTGTTTGGAGACAGTCAATTGGTACAATGCACGCGACCTGGGAGAGGTTTACCGCCCTCGGCTTCGCCGGGCGAACCGATCCCTTGCCGTTGCTTGCTTCCCCGTTTTTACAGAACGGAAACGCATCCCATGCCATTGCCGTTCAACGTGTCTTTTCTGCGGCCGGGTCGTTTGCTTCTTTGGCTCGTTCTTGGGGTTGGGCTGATCGCGTTTCGCGCCCTTCCGGTTGTCGGCGACGTCCGGGCCGTGACGCTCGAACCCGAGCAAGAATTCACCGTTTCGTCGACCTACGACGGTCGCCCCTTCACCTGCCGCGTGGTCTCGATCGACGATCAAGAGGTGTATCGGGTCGTGAAATTGGCGTACCCCTCTCCGGTACGC
>CAYVVR010000308.1:0-1050 GCA_964454655.1 uncultured Planctomycetaceae bacterium
AGGTCGTGACCTGGGACGTGTACAACCGGCTCATTTACCGACCGGTGAATCGCGGACAGGTGTTGATGCGGGTGGCCGATACCTCCGACGGTTGGCAACTGGAACTCCAGATGCCCGAATACCGCATCGGCGACGTGACGAAGGCCCGGCAGCGGTTGCGCAACGACAATCCCGACGATGATTTGTCGGTCGAGTTCGTCTTGGCGACCGAACCGGGAAAGACGCACATCGGGAAGATCACCGAGATTCACATGGCCGCCGAAGTGATGGGCGAAGAAGGAAACGTCGTCCTGATCAAGGTGGCCGTCGACGAAGACGAATTCGATCCGAGCGAACTGCGTCCGGGGGCGACCGTGAGCGCGAAAATCCTCTGCGGCAAGAAACCCCTCGGATACGTGTGGTTCCACGACGTGATCGCCTTCATCCAAACCCGTATCCTCTTCGGGTTGTGGTGATGAAAAGCAAGGGAATACAGGATGTACCGAGACGAAACGGAAACGACGATGCCCGGGAAGAATAGTCGAACCTTTCGGTCGTACACGCCGGCGCGTGCGGCGGTCGCGTGTTGCGCGGCCGTGGCGATCGCGGTTGCCGCGGCGTTGCCGGCCGCAGCCCAATCGCCGCAGGTGTTGCGCGTGTCGAATTGCCTGGTGTCCCTGATCGACGACGTGAACGTACCGGCGCGCGTGGAAGGCCAGTTGATCGAGCTTTCGGTCGAACCGGGGGCCGCGGTGAAGAAAGACGACGTGCTCGGCCGCATCGACGACGCGCAAGTAAACCGTCAGATGGAAATCGCCAAGTACCAACTCGACGTGGCCAAGGAACAGGCGGAAAACGACGTCAACGTTCGGTACGCGAAATGGTCCGAGATGGTCGCCAAAGCCGAGTACCAACAGGCCCTCGATGCGAACAAGACGGCCGCCCGCTCGTACACGCAGGCCGAGTTGCGCCGGTTGATGCTCGAGTGGGGACGCACCCAACTGGGCATCGAACAGGCCGATCACGATTTGGCGATTGCGAAGTTGACGGTGAAGGTCCGCGAAGCCGAAC
>CAYVVR010000308.1:1060-4755 GCA_964454655.1 uncultured Planctomycetaceae bacterium
CTGGCGGCGGCCAACGAAAACGTAAACATGCACAAGATCCTCGCGCCGCTGGACGGGATCGTGGTCGAGCGGTTCCACCAAGAGGGCGAATGGGTCAAGCCGGGCGAACCGGTGTTTCGCGTCGTCCGCATGAACCGTTTGCGGATCGCCACGACGCTCGATGCTTCCACCGTGTTGCCCTCGCAGGTCGACGGTAAGCCCGTCACGTTCACCGTCATGCTGCCCGACGGCAAACCGCGTTCGTTCCAAGGAAAGATCGTGTTCGTCAGTCCCTTGGTCGACGTGGGCATGAAGTTCCAGGTGTGGGCCGAGGTCGACAACGTGCTCGACCCCGGCGGCAAGCACTGGCTGTTGCGTCCGGGGCTTTCCGGTGAGCTGGCCATCCAGGCCGGCCCGTGAGTTCCTCGCTCACCCCGGGAACGGCGGGTGCAACGGCACAAAAGTTTCGGTGCGGTTCTTTTGAATGAGTGAACTCGGTGGAATCAGGGTAGGGAGTCGCAAACCGCGAAAAAACGACGCGCCTTCCACGAGGCGTTGCGACAAACCGCCGGGACGGAAACGATCGTATGGCGACGTTGGCTGACAGCTTGGTTTCCAGTGCCGAGCGGAAACTCCCCATCCGCAAGCGGCCCGACCTCTTTGCGCGCCGTCAGCAATACCTGGGCGAAACGTACTGGGTCGTCAAAGATCCCGTCGGCCTCAACTACTATCGCTTCCAGGAAGAAGAATTTGCCATTCTCAACATGCTCGACGGGAATGTCAGCCTGGAAGAGATCAAAGATCGCTTCGAGGCCGAGTTCCCGCCGCAGAAGATCACCCTGGAAGAGCTTCAGCAATTCTTGGGCATGCTGCACCGCAGCGGGCTGGTGATCGCCGCCGTCCCCGATCAGGGCCGCCAATTGCACAAACGCCGCGGCGAACGCAAGAAACAGGAGTTGATCGCGGGGATCAGCAACATCCTGGCGTTGCGATTCAAGGGGATCGATCCCGAGCGCATCTTGAACGCGCTTTATCCCTGGGTTCGCTGGATGTTTCATCCCGTCGTGCTGTGGGCGGCGGTCGTGCTTTGGGTGGCGGCGCTGTTGTTGATCACCGTCGAGTTCCAGGTATTTCGCTCGCGGCTGCCCGAGTTCTACCAGTTCTTCACACCCACCAACGCCCTGTGGATTGCCGCGGTATTGGCGGTGACGAAGATTTTACACGAGTTCGGGCACGGTTTGTCGTGCAAGCATTTCGGCGGTGAATGTCACGAGATGGGCGTGATGTTTCTCGTATTGACGCCCTGCTTGTATTGCAACGTTTCCGATTCGTGGATGCTGCCGAACAAGTGGCACCGCGCGGCGATCGGTGCGGCTGGAATCTTCGTCGAGTTGACGCTCGCCTCGTTGGCGACGTTCGTGTGGTGGTTCAGTGAGCCGGGCGTCGTCAACCACACGGCGTTGAACATCATGTTCGTCTGTTCGGTGAGTACCGTATTGTTCAACGGCAACCCGCTGTTGCGATACGACGGCTATTACGTTCTCGCCGATATTCTCGAGATTCCGAACCTACGGCAGAAGGCGACGCAAATCCTCAGCCGCACGGCCGGGCAATGGTTCTTGGGGCTGGAACCCCCCGACGATCCGTTCCTGCCGCAGCGGAACAAGGGCCTGTTCATCGCCTACTCGATCGCCGCGGCGATCTATCGTTGGGTGGTCGTGTTGTCGATTTTGTTGTTCCTGTACAAGGTGTTCAAACCCTATCGGTTGCAGATCATCGGCCAGGCGATCGCTCTCGGATCGATCTACGGATTGGCCGTGCAACCGTTGTACCAGTTGGGCAAATTCTTCTACGTGCCCGGGAGGTGGAGCCAGGTGAAGAAGCCGCGTTTGTACGCCACCCTGGCCGGATTGGGATTGATCGCGGCGTTCATTCTGTTCGTGCCTTTGCCCTATCGCGTGATGTGCACGCTCGAAATTCAGCCGCAAGACGCCGCGCCGGTTTACGTCGACGTGCCGGGCCGCCTGGTCGAGGTGTTCGTCCACCAAGGCGACCGCGTCGAAAAGGGACAACCGTTGGCCCGGTTGGAAGACGTCGATTTGGAACTCGAGTTGGCCAAGTTGCGGGAACTGCGGGACCAGTACGCCGTCCGCGTCGACAGTCTTCAGCGACGGCAGTTCGACGATCCCGAGGCCCGCGATCAACTTCCTGCCGCCGTGCAAGCCCTGGAAACCGTCAAGAAACAATTGGCCGAAAAAGAAGAAGACTATCGACGGCTGACCTTGACCGCCCCGTGTGACGGCGTCGTGTTTCCACCGCCTTGGCGAGAAGAACAAGACGATCCCGAAGGCCCCTTGCCGGAATGGTCGGCTACGCCCTTGGAGGCGCACAACCTCGGGGCGTTCTTGCAAGAAAGCGACCTCTTCTGCTTGATCGGCGATCCGAACAAGATGGAGGCCATTCTCATCATCGACCAAGCCGATATCGACTTCGTCGCACCGGGGCAGGCGGTGAAACTGAAGGTCAACGAACTTCCATGGTCGACCTATTCCGGCGAGATTGCCGAGATCGCCGAGGTTGAACTCGAAGCGGCCTCGCGTCGTCTGTCGGGGAAGGCCGGCGGCGACTTGCCGACGGTCACCGATCCGCGCACGGGCATCGAACGCCCCATCAGCACGTCGTACCAAGCCCGCGTGCCGTTGCCCAACGAAGACGGCCTCTTGCGCAGCGGACTTCGCGGGAAGGCCAAAATCTACATGGACCGCGCGCACTGGCAAACGATCGGTCAGCGTGTGTGGCGGGCGTTCCGACGCACGTTCAACTTCAAGATTTGATCCGCCCGACAAGCCCGCCGCTGGCGACCGTCGCCAGAAATTCGCTTCTGCGCGGCCGATCCGATATCACCCGAACGCCTTCGAGTGTCCGCAAGGTTTTGCTGTTTGCGCCATCGCGCACGATCACCTCGAACCGGCGTGGGAACTTTTCGGAAAAGCGATTCTCGGTACACGTCGCAGCCGACGCAAAAGCGGCACGACACCGCGTGCCCGCATAACACGTCGCTTGTGTTCGGGGCTTGCGGGATCTGCAGGAAAAAAGGCTGCCGAATTCGTCTTCGTTTTTTTGACGGCGCCCGTTTTGTGTTCTATGGTTGTCCGGCTTCTTACGGCAACCACTATCCCAAGGAGAGACGGGAGGAGCGAGTACGGAGACGACACGTCGGTCGCAAACGGCTGCGAATTCGCGGTTGTAACGGTCGTGGCGGTTTTGTGGGCGGCGTACCTGGACGGCGGCTGAAGCCGGACGGCATCGGAGCCTTTGCTGCAAGAATCAGAACATTGCGAGGCTCGGTGCGTAGGGGAAGCAGGAGAGCATCCCCGCCGCCGGAAAGGGACGTTCGGATCGAGCGTCCCGGATGGATCATCGAAGTGAGAAGGGAATCTGCGTCGATCACCGGGAACGATCGATCATCGACGAACGTGTCGGGACCTCCGGCCGAATGCCTCCCTCGATGAAGGCAGCTTCGATGAGACGATCCACGGCGCGGCGAATTGGTCTGGTCCTTCTCGGACAGGTTCTGGCGTGGTGCGTTGTTTGGTCGCCGGTCCCTGCGGCGGCGCAGACGATCCGCATCGTCGAACCGCAAGCGGCACTTGGGGCAGCACCCGAGCTTCTGCCGGTCGGCCCGAACACGCCGTCGCCGATCATTCTTCCGAACC
>CAYVVR010000308.1:4765-5406 GCA_964454655.1 uncultured Planctomycetaceae bacterium
ACCCGGCCGTCGGGGCCGAGGCTGCCGATCCGGCGATCAACGAGTTGCTCGTTCGCGGCGCGGCTCTTGAACGCCAGGCCCAATGGGGAGAAGCCGTCGCCCTCTACGAAGAGGCCTTGCGCGAGCATCCCGATCTTCCCATCTTGCGGCAGCGATTCACCGAGGCCCGCCTACATTTCGACTTGATTCGCCGCTGCGGCGATCACAGCTACATTTCGCTCGTGACGCGAACCGGTCGCGATGCGGCGATGGCCCTGTACGACGAAACCTTGGTGAAACTTCAATCGCACTACGTCGATACGCCTCACTGGAGCGAGATCGTCGAACGGGGAACGCACGAACTGGAAATCGCCCTCGACGAACCGCTCTTTCGGACGGCCTTCTTGCCGAACGTGTCGATCGACGTGGTCGAAGGGTTCGCCGCCCGGTTGCACGAGTACGCCGCACGGCAGGTGATTCGAACCAGGGCCGACGCCCGCGATGCCGTTGCCGTCATTGCAGGATTGGCTTCGCAGCAATTGCGGCTTCCCGAGTCGGCCGTCGTGTTCGAGTTCATCTGTGGCGCGGTCAACTCGTTGGACATGTACTCGGCCTTCCTGACGCCCAAGCAACTCAACGACATCTATTCGCAAATCGAAGGC
>CAYVVR010000309.1:0-5404 GCA_964454655.1 uncultured Planctomycetaceae bacterium
GTGGGGCAGCCGACGGTTGCGGCCAAGAGCAACCAACCGATACCGAAAATCGAGCAAACGCGGGCAAATACTGAACACTTCATCATTGATTCTTCTGTCGGAGTGTGGCTCGGTTGACGACGAACGGGCGATCGAGTCTCACTCGATGGTTGCCGGTGGAGGACCGGTTCGTTCATCGTAGTCGATTCGGGAGGTCTCCACCACAACCCGGCAATCGTGCGTGGAATTCGCGGATCGGTATGGTGCTCACGTATTTTGTGGTTTTGTGTAGAAAAAACAGCAAAAAGCTGGTATACATCCGTTCGGCACTGAGGATTCGGTGAGGGCGACACTTGCAATTTTTCGTAACTTTTCACCCTGCCGCCCATCTACATTAGCGTCCCGTTTTTGTTGCGATACTCGCAAAAAGCGAGTCCGCCCGTGCCGAGGCGATCGGCACGAAAGAGGAACAGATCGGACATTCACCAAGAACGATATTCGAGGATCGAACGATGAAGCTGAGCGGTTTGTGGCGCGTGTTGCGAGCGACGATTCCGTTGGTCGGCGGACTGGTCGTCTTGACGCTCATCATCCTGTGGTTGTCGGGCTTTTTCGTTCCGGCCGTCGAACCGGGCGAATCGGAATTGGTCGTTCCCAAGCTTGATCCGACCACCGAAACGACCGCCGAGGTCGAAGTCGTGTACAAGCCCTACATCGTCGAAACGGTCGGCGAGGTCAAGGCCGCCGAGCGGACGGTTATTTCCGCCCGCGTGATGTCGACCATCGAAAAGATTCACGTTCGGGCGGGCGATGTCGTCAAGCAGGGCGACGTGTTGATCGAGCTCGACAAGGCGGCGATTCAACGCAAGCTGAGCCAGGCCGACGCCGCTCTCGAAGCCGCCGAAGCCGCCGTCGCCCAAGCCAAGGATCGTTATGATCGGGCTCAGCGGGTGCGCGAACAGAACCCCGGCGCAATGAGCGACCAACAGTTCAACGAGATCGCCTCGGCATACCAACAGGCGGTGGCCCAGCGGGAACAAGCCCAGCAAGCGGTCGAAGAGGCGCGGGTGAACCTATCGTATTGCACGATCACCGCTCCGCGCGACGGCAAAATCGTCGATCGCTCGGCCGAAGAGGGCGAAGTCGCGCAGCCCGGTGTGCCTCTTTTGAGCATGTATGATCCGACGACGCTTCGACTTGAAGCCCCGGTGATGGAACATTTGGCCGGTCATCTGGAAGTCGGCCGAAAGGTCGAGGTCGTCTTCGACGCCCTGGGCGGCATCACCGTCACGGGGACGGTCGACGAAAAGGTGCCGCAGGCCGATGCCCTCAGCCGGTCGGTGTTGGTGAAGGTCTCGCTTCCGCCCACGCCGGGCCTGTTGGAAGGAATGACCGGCATCTTGCGAATTCCCGCGGGTGAGCGACGCCATTTGTGCTTGGATGTGCGGGCGATTCGGCGGATCGGGCAACTCGACTTCGTCGAGGTCGTGCGTGAAGACGGCACAAAGGAACGTCGGCTCGTGAAAATCGGACGCCTAGGGCGACCGGGGCATATCGAGGTGCTCAGCGGCGTCGAAGCCGGTGAGAAGGTGGTCGTGCCCAAGGATGGAACGCCTCCGGATGAATGTCCCGATTGCGAGCCTTCGACCGTGACGGGGACCGACGCTTCGTCGTGAGGTTCTTCTCCCCAAGCGGAACGGGCGTGTTGCCGAAAAGACGCGAGCGTTCTTTCCGGTGTTTTCGGTTGCTGAATTGAAATCCACCGAGCTTCGCAGCGAGGATCGCTACGATGACGCATTCCAACGAACACGAAAAAGTCCCCTTCCTCACCCGCATCGTCGACATGTTTCTGCGCGGCGATTCGGCGATCATGCTGACGATCCTCTCGCTTGTCGTCGGGGCCGCTGCGTTATTCGTGACGCCGCGTGAAGAAGAACCGCAGATCGTCGTTCCGATGGCCGACGTGTTCGTCATGGCACCGGGGCTGTCGGCCGAGGAGATCGAACAGAAGATCACCAGCCGGCTGGAACGAATCCTCTACCAGATCGACGGGGTCGAGTATTTGTACTCGATGACCGGGCCGGGCCGGGCGGTCGTGACGGTGCGGTTCTACGTCGGTGAAGACCGCGAAGACTCGCTCGTCAAGCTGCACAGCAAAATCCAATCGGCAATCGACGAAACGCCGCTGCCGGTTCAAGCGTGGGTCGTCAAACCGGTCGAAATCGACGATGTACCCATCGTCAACATCACATTGTGGTCGGAAAAGCCCGACCTGGTGACCGATCACGAACTGCGCCGCATTGCCGAAGAACTGCAAAACGAGCTAAAAGCGATTCCGAAGACGAATCGCGTGTCGGTGGTCGGCGGTCGCCCGCGACAAATCCGTGTCGAGCTCGATCCGAAGAAACTGGCCGCCCGAAACATTTCGGCGCTCGAAATCGCCCAGGCCATTCGGGCAAGCAACGTGAACATGCCCGCGGGCACCTACGAACAGCAAGATACGGAGTTCGTCGTCGAGGCGGGGACGTTCGTGCAAGACGCCATTGATTTGGGGCGGTTGGTGGTCAGCGTGTCGAACGGACGCCCCGTGTACCTGGAAGACGTGGCGACGATCATCGACGGTCCGGCCGAGCCGACGAGCTATACATGGATCGGCTTCGGATCGGCGGCGGCGAATCCGCACGATCCGTTGGACCGATCACAAGAGGACGAGGCCCGATCGGAAAAAGACGGCACCGCCGCATTCGCCAAAGACGAGGTTGAAGCCAAATTCTATCCGGCGGTGACGATCGCCGTGGCGAAACAAAAGGGAGCGAACGCCGTCTGGGTGGCGCGAGCGATTGAAAAGCGGATGGACGAGCTGGCCGCCGAATTGCTTCCGGACGGCGTCTATTACCGCTTCACCCGCGATTACGGTGAAACCGCGAACGAAAAGGTCAACGAACTGGTCGAAGCGCTGGTGGTCGCCGTGCTGACGGTGATCGGGCTGATCGGTTTGACGGTCGGCTGGCGGGCGGCGTTGGTCGTCGCGCTGGCGATTCCCGTCTGCTACAGCATGACGCTGTTGGTCAATTACCTCGTCGGATACACGATCAACCGTGTGACGTTGTTCGCGTTGATCTTGGCGTTGGGGTTGCTGGTCGACGACCCGATTACCGACGTCGAAAACATTGCGCGGTACTTCTCGATGAAAATCCTGCCGCCGCGTCAGGCGGTGTTGAAAGCGATTCAAGAAGTGCGGCCGGCGTTGGTGATGTCGGTGTTGGCCATCATCGCGAGTTTCATTCCGTTGTCGTTCATTACCGGGATGATGGGGCCCTACATGGCGCCGATGGCCTTGAACGTGCCGTTGGCGGTCGGCTTCTCGATGCTCGTATCGTTTGTGATCACGCCCTGGATGGCCATGGTTGCCTTGCGGGGCGGGGCGCACTCCCATGACGACGGCGAGGCCTACGACGTTACGAAACGGCCGCTGTACAAGATCACGACGTGGATTTTCCGGCCGATTCTCGGTTCGTCGTTGGTCGCCTGGGGCGTGTTGCTGTTGGTGGGCGTGCTGTTCGTCGGATCGCTGTTGCTGCCGGCGTTCCGCGTCGTGCCGCTGAAGATGCTTCCTTACGACAACAAGAACGAGTTCCAGGTCGTCATCGACATGCCCGAGGGAAGCACGCTCGAAGAAACGGATGCCGTGTCGCGCCGGATCGCCGAGTATTTGGCGAAGCAGCGCGAGGTGAAAGATTTCCAAGTGTATAGCGGCTTGGCTTCGCCGATGGATTTCAACGGAATGGTGCGACACTATTTCCTGAGGCGGGGTAGCCACGTCGCCGATATCCGCGTGAACTTGCTGCACAAGGATCACCGCAAGCATCAGTCGCACGAGATCATTCTGCGCATTCGCAACGACATCGCAAAAATCGCCAAAGAAACGAATGCGAACATCAAATTGGTCGAAGTACCGCCGGGACCGCCGGTGATCGCCACGATCACCGCCGAAGTGTACGGCCCGCCCGATGCCGACTACGGCGAACTGATCGAGGTGGCGAAGCAAGTTGCTGCACGCATGGAACGCGAGCCGGGGGTGGTCGACGTCGACACCAGCGCCGAGGCCGATCAGCCGAAACGCATCTTCGTGACCGATCAGGTCGAGGCCGCACGGGCGGGAGTGTCGAAGGCCGAAATCGCCGAAACGATCGCGATGGCGCTCGGCGGGAAGACCGTCACCGAGCTGCATTTGGCGAACGAGGTCGAGCCGCTGCCGGTCGTCTTGCGACTGAATCGAGCCCAACGTTCGGCCGAAGACGATCTCGAAGAAATGTACGTCAAAGGTCGAGCCGGCAACATGGTTCAAATCGGTGCGTTGGGAAACTTCGTCGATACGAAACCCGACGGTACGCCGCTTGTTGAAGACAAGACGATCTTCCACAAGAACCTGCGCCGTGTGGCTTATGTGTTCGGCGAAGTGGCGGGACGGCCGCCGGCCGACGCGATTCTCGACATGGAATTCGACCGCTACACCGCCGACACGATGCCCAAGCTCGACGGTCCCGCTCAACCGCGGCCGGTCGAGGAGCGAACCTGGTTCCATCCCGGCGGAGGCGATCCGTGGTACGTGACCGACGGTTTCGAGGTCGTTTGGGCGGGCGAAGGCGAGTGGAAGATCACCTTGGACGTCTTCCGCGATCTGGGGATCGCCTTTGCCGCCGCGTTGGTCGTCATCTTCATCTTGCTGATGTTCGAGACGAAGTCGCGCGTGTTGCCGCTGATCATCATGTTGGCCATCCCGCTGACGATGATCGGCATCATGCCCGGTTTCTGGCTGTTGAACGTGCTGGTCGATCGTCCGGTGGGAGGCTACGCCAATCCGGTGTTCTTCACGGCGACGGCGATGATCGGCATGATCGGCCTGGCCGGAATCGTCGTGCGAAACTCGGTGGTGCTGATCGACTTCATCCATCACGGCTTGATGGACGGATTGTCGCTTCGCGAAGCCCTGGTACGCAGCGTCGCCGTTCGTATGCGACCGATTTTGCTGACTTCGATGACGACGTTGTTGGGCAACTGGGTGATCACGCTGGATCCGATCTTTTCGGGCTTGGCCTGGGCGATCATCTTCGGGATCTTCGCGTCGACGGCGTTCACGCTGGTCGTCGTACCGACGGTCTACTGGATCTTGTACCGCCGTAAAGGCGGCGCGATCCAGGTTCCGCAAACGGACGCAAGCGACGGGACCGCCTGAGGCAACACGCCTGTTGCCCGAGATAGCCCTTTTCCGATTCGTCACGAGCCGCATTTTGCGGCTCTTTTCTTTTGAGAAATGCTCGAAGACGAAAAACGTTTTGACGATGCCGCGCCGGGAACTATAACAGGAGTGGCTTTTGACCCCGGCACGCACGCCGAAACAGGAGACGAACGTGGCTGAACGTAC
>CAYVVR010000310.1:0-5385 GCA_964454655.1 uncultured Planctomycetaceae bacterium
ATCAACCACCGCCTTGCGAGTATCGAGGTCCCAGCGGGGGAGGGCGACGTGATCCGGATCCGTGGCTTCTGGTGCTTCGACCACCCGCAACAAGAAAACGATCGTGTCGCCGAACTCGACGACACCCGGGTTGAACACCCCCAAAACGCGCCATTCGGGGGTGAGTGGAGGAATCTGCTCGGGGGACAAGAGAAGCCGCTTTGTGCAGGGAATTGCCATGGTCGACCTCCCGCTTATCGGCATTCTTGCGGTGTTGCCCTCCGGTTGCAACTAGCCCGATAGTGGGGATCGTGCCTCGTTCAACGTATTTGTTGCCCGGGGATGGCGTTTGTTGCTGCCGATAAACCGCCAGTCCGTTGATTTTGCGCAATCCGCACAGTTTCACAGTGTGTGTTTTCGAATCACATAAATCCGTTACATCGGGCGCAGGAAGGCGAATGCCCACAAGCGGCAGAATCCGAAAATCTTTCAGGAAATCCCGCGCACACTGCTACTGTTTTTGCAATTCGCTGCCGTCAGGGCGGGTGGAATTCGAATTGAGGTGATCGATGAAGACATTTTTTGCCGGAATCGCCGTCGTTGCCGGGCTCGGTTGGGCGACCATCGCCCCGGCGGACCAACTCGTCGAATTGTTCTCTGTCCCGAGTATTCCCTCGGCAGAGGGAACTCAACTCGCATCTTTGGCCGAGGAGGCTCCCGTCGCCCCCGTGCCGCAGGCACTCGCCTCTTCCGAGGGGTGTGTTGCGTGTGAGGCTGCATGCGGGGCTTGCGGGGCATGTGGTGCGAACGACGGCTGGAAGCTACGGCAGCCGTGCTTCCTTCAGCAGATGGGAATTCATCTCGGGGGATGGCTCGAGCAGGGCATTACCTTCAACGGAGAAGATCCGGGCGACGGTTTCAACGGACCGACCGCCGTCAACGACCTCGATACCGAGTATCAGATGAACCAGTTCTGGTTGTACCTGCATCGCCAAGCCGACAACGGCGGGTGCGGTTGGGCCTGGGGCGGCCACATCGACATGATGTACGGTACCGATTGGCGATTCGGGATCAACAACGGCTTGGAAAATCGGATCAACGGTTTCGATTACCAGACCTACGGGACGGTGATTCCGCAGGCCTACCTCGAACTGGCCTACAACCGGCTCTCGGTGAAGATGGGGCACTATGCGGCCATTCTCGACTACGAAGCCGTGCCCGCGCCGATGAATCCGTTCTACAGCCATTCGTTGTCGTATTCCTACACCGTGCCGCAGCTCGTCACCGGTATGTTGTTCGACTACAAACTGACCGATCGGTTGTCGATTCAAGCCGGTTTCGATCGTGGGTGGCAGCAGTTTGAAGACAACAACGGCGACCTGAACTTCATGGGCGGCTTCAAATGGCGAAGCTGCGACGATCGGCTGAAATTGGCTTGGGCATGCTCGACCGGTCCCCAGGATGATGCCGGTCAACAAGACCGTTTCGTGTACAGTCTGGTGGGCCAGCTCCAAGTGACGAAACGATTCCAATACATCGTTGTCCACAACTTGGGATATGAGAACGATGCGACGGTGGATCAGCAGGATGCTGAATGGTACGGCTTGAATCAGTACTTCCTGTACACGATCAATCCGTGCTGGTCGGCCGGCGTGCGTGTGGAATGGCTACGCGACGACGACGGTGTTCGGGTCGCCGGTCCGGGGAACATTCCCGGTGTGCGGGCGTGGAACGGCCGGGGATTCGCCGGCGACTTCTATGAACTCACGTGCGGTTTGCAGTGGCGGCCCAACGGGAATTGGTTGATCCGTCCGGAAATCCGATGGGATTGGTACGACGGCCTTGCCGGACCGACGGGGTATCCCTACGACGGCGGAAACAGCGACGACCAATTCACCTTCGCGGTCGACGCCGTGTTCAGCTTCTAAGCATCGAAAGACGACGTAAACGGGAAGCACCATCGACAAGCCCCCGGAGCCGTATCGCGCCGGGGGCTTCGTCGTGCGTTTCGGTTGTCACGGCATCCGAGAAAGCCGTGCGTCGGCTCAACTGAACTCATAACGACCGGGCATCCGGACCGGTGCGTACTGGTAGGGACCGAATTCGTATTTCGCCGGGCCCAAACGCGTCGTCGATTGCATCGCGTCGTCCCAGCGAATTTCTTCGCCGCTGTAGGCGGCCTCGCGTCCGATGATGCCGGTCATCGTCGATTCGGCGACGTTTTTCGCTTCGTTCAGCGGTTTACCCTCGCGGATGCTGTTGATCAAATCTTCGTGCTCTTGTTCGTAAGGGTTGCGCTGCTTCTCGCGGAAACGCCAGCGGTCGTCGCCGGCTACGATCGTGTCGACGCAGTTGCTGGTTCCCTTCGTGCCGATGACCTGTTCACCCACGATGGTTTTGCATCCGTTGGTTTGGCGACACTGACTGAAGACGGTGACGCCGTTGGGATATTCGAATTCGACGGCAAAGTGGTCGTAGATGTTGCCGTACTTCGGATCGGTACGAACCTGACGGCCGCCCACCGCCGAGACGGCACGGATAGGATGCGTGCCCAGCACCCAGTTCATGACGTCGAGGTTGTGGACGTGCTGTTCCACGATGTGATCGCCGGACAGCCACGTGAAGTAATTCCAGTTGCGAAGCTGCCACTCCATATCGGACCAGCCGGGCTGTCGCTCGATCACCCAGATTTCGCCGCCGTTCCAATACGCTTTCGCGTAGATGATGTCGCCGATCGCCCCGTCGTGGATGCGTTTGATCGTTTCCACGTAGCTCGTTTGGTGACGGCGTTGCGTTCCCGCGACGATACCCAGGTTTTTTTGCTTGGCGAGTTCGCCGGCGGCCAACACTTTCTTGACGCCGGGGACGTCAACCGCAACCGGCTTTTCCATGAACACGTTCTTGCCCGCCTCGATGGCGGCGGTCAGGTGATCAGGGCGGAAGTGCGGCGGTGTCGCGAGAATGACGTAATTGACTTCGTCGAGGGCGAGGAGTTGCTTGTACGCGTCGAATCCCGTGAAGCAATGCTCGTTGGGAACCTTGATGCCGACCTTGGCCAACTGCGTCCGACAGTTGGCGAGGCGGTCTTCGAACAAATCGGCCAACGCCACGACGCTGACGTTCTTTCGTTGGGCCTTGCTGCCTTCGGCGGCATCTTCGGTGTGGTATCCGGCGGACGGATAGATCACTCGCGTCGCCGCGCCGAGGGCGTTCAACGCGGCACCGGTTCCGCGTCCGCCGCAGCCGATCAGACCGATTCGAACTTGGAAGTCGTCGCCGTCGGCGTGCACGTAAGGGACGCGAACGGCGACCGATCCTACCGCGGCGATCGTCGAGTACTTGACGAAATCACGCCGGGAAACGCCACCGGTATTCCGCTTCCTGTTTCTGTGCGACATGGGTACATCCTTTCGTTGATCCTTGGAGAGAACACCACCGAACACCCAAAAGCGCGAACGAGGCACTCCCGGTGCAGAAGAAGAACCGAGCTCCGACCGCACCGAATTCCCCACAACGCGCAATACCGGCGTCTATCGTAGCAAGAGAGACGGCAAATGAGCAAGAAACAGGCCCGAACCAACGCCCGGGCCTGTTGTCTGCTGCGGCAGACAGAAAAAATATTAGCGAGTTTGCTTGTCGGCGGCGGGCCGGGAGGCCTTCTTTTGCTTTTGCCTATTGGGTTGCGATTTGGGCTGCTTGGCCCTACGGTGCGATTCGCCGATCGCGTCTTGTTCAGCCATGAATTGCCGGCGAATCTCTTCGTTGCCGCGATTCCGGAAGACGACCAATGCCGGGTCGCTCGTCCGCTCCATCCAGTTGTCGAGTTGGTTGCGAAGTCGTTTCAGCACGGGGGCATACGTCGGATCGTCGATGAGGTTGTGCAGACCGTCGGGATCCGAACGCAGATCGTACAATTCTTCGGGCACGCGGTGCAGGAACAACTTGCAACGTGCGTCGATGTCGGGATCGGTTTTCGCCGCTTCCAGCATCGCTTTCATCGATCGGCCCGCCTGAGATTCGTTGCGGAAAATGCGTTCGCCGTCGGACCACGGATTGAAGATGTACAAAAAGTCTCCGTCTTGGACCGCCCGCATCGGATAGCGTTTGCGGCCGGCCGTTTCGTGGAACTGCGTGAAAACGTACTCTCGGCCTTCGAACGGTTTGCCTTCCAGCAGGGGGCGGAACGACCGCCCGTCGATGTCTGCGGGCGGTTCCAAACCGACCATATCCAAAAGGGTCGGCATCAGGTCGATTCCGGCAACGCGATGGTCCTCGTCGACCGTTCCCGGCGGGACGACGCCGGGCCAGCACACGATCAAGGGCGTGTGCGTGCTTTGGAAGTAGACGTTCGTCTTCGAGAACGGGAACGCCATGCCGTGGTCCGACAGAAAGACGACGATCGTATTGTCGGCGAGGCCCGACGCGTCGAGGACGTCGAGCAAGGCTCCGACCGTGTCATCGCAACGCCGTACCGAGCTGAAGTATTCGGCGACTTCACGCCGCACCTCGGGGATGTCGGGCAGGAACTTCGGGACGACGACCTCTTCCGGCTTGAACACACGCGACGGAACCTGCGGGCCGTCTTCGGTACCGTACTTGTAGGGATCGTTGCCGTAGAAAGGACGATGCGGATCGTGGGAGTTGGCCATCATGAAGAAGGGGCGGCCTTCGTGCTTCGCCCGCTCGATAAACGCCCGCGTGTGCTGGGCGTATAACTTGGGATTGCGTCCGGTGCCGGTCGGAAGCGGCGGATCGGTGGGGACGTCCCATTCGAAATCAGGGTACGGCGTGCAGTGCGGCACCTTGCCCAAAATGCCGATCAGGTATCCATTCTCCTTGAGAATCTGCGGCAAAGTGCGGATGCCCGGCTGGGGAAAGTGATAGAAGCCTTCCACGCCGCTGTGGTGCGGATACAGCCCGCTGAGCATCGCATTGCGCGATGGTTGGCACACCGCGATCGTCACGTGAGCCGATTTCAGCCGCATGCCGCGAGCGGCGAGGCGGTCGATGTTGGGGGTTACGTCGGGAATGGGGCATCCGAACGCCCCGACGCTGTCGCAGTTCAAATCGTCGGCGGTGATCAGTAGGATGTTCGGTCGGTCGGCGGCGAACAAGACAGAACCGAGTCCGATCGTCCAAACGACGAAAGCGATGAAAATGGCACGCATGGGAACACTCCGGAAAGAAATAAAGACGCGGCAACCAATACGCTGCACACTCCCCGCTTCGCCGTGAGATTTCGAGTATTCTCGGCACGTACCGCCGATGCAAAGATTTTGCAGATCGTTTGGTGTCCTGTGACGCATAAACGAATCACTCTTCCTGCCCGAAGGCGGCCTCCAGTCGAGCGAGTTCGTCGCGAGTGATGGGGATCATGCAACCGTGGCGAGCGCCCTCGGGCACGGA
>CAYVVR010000311.1:0-5377 GCA_964454655.1 uncultured Planctomycetaceae bacterium
TATCATTGCCGGTCGCCTCGGAAAACGCTCCATCGGTTTCGGCGGACGCACTGAAGAAGCGCGTCCGGGTGAAGATGACAACCTCTTGAATCATCTCACCAGCGAAGATTTGGTCGAATTCGGGCTGATTCCCGAATTCGTCGGGCGATTGCCGATCATCACCTCGTTGCGACCGCTCGACGTCGACGCGTTGATGCGGGTCCTCTCCGAGCCGAAGGATGCGCTGGTTCGGCAGTATCAGGAATTGTTCGCCATGGAGAATGCCGAGCTGGAGTTCACCGAAGAAGCGTTGCGGTTGATCGCCCGCAAAGCCTACGAAAAGGGGACCGGGGCCCGCGGACTGCGTTCGATCGTCGAGAACTTCATGCTCGACATCCTTTTCGAGTTGCCCGAACAACCGCCTGGAAGTCGGTACGTGGTCACGCCCGAGGTCGTCGAAGGCAAGCAACCCTTGTTTCCCTTGCCTGCCGCCAAGAACAAAAGCGCCTGAATCGGCGAACGATCGTTGACCCCACCGGCCGAAGCAAACGACGGCCCGAACATGGCAAATTGCCGCGTTCGGGCTGATTGTTTTTTTTGGGAAACGATCGCTCGAGGGCTTTCCAGTCGTGGCTAGGGCCGTTCGGCCAACTTCCGAAGGATCTCGATGCCGCGGGCGATCGTATCGTCGGCGGCGGCGAACGAAATTCGAAAATGCGTGTCGCGCTTACTGAAGACGTTTCCGGGGATGATCAACAGCCCGTGTTCGGTGATCGCCTTTTCGACGAATTCGGTGCCTGTTCCCCAAGGGGCCTCGGGGAATAAGTAAAACGCGCCTTCGGCACGCGGAATCTCGTACAGGTCTTTCAGACCTTCGTAGAGCATGTCGCGTTTGCGTCGATAGGACGCGTACGTTTCCGACATGTCGACGTCGAGGGCTTCCAATGCCGCCCACTGCAACGGATGCGGGGCACACACGAAGCTGTACTGTTGAAGTTTGATCATTTCGTCGATCAACGCCGACGGCCCGTGTAACGCACCGATCCGCCAGCCGGGGATTCCGTGACTCTTGCTGAAGCCTTCGATGACCAAGGTTTCGGGATTGAACTCGGCAGGCGATACGAATGCTCCGGGATCGCAGAATTCGCGGTAGATTTCGTCGCTGACGAGGGCGATTCCGCGGGCGGCGGCCAGTTCGGCCAATCCGCGAACTTCTTCGCGCCCTGCCACGGCGCCCGTCGGATTCGCGGGAGTGTTGAAGAGAATCAGCTTGGTACGCTCACTGACGGCGGCCTCGACGCGTGCGAGATCGATGTGGAAGTCGGGGTACGTATCGACGTACACGGGAACACCGCCGGCGACCTGTACCAGCGCGTCGTACATGACGAAATAAGGATCGAAGATGATTACCTCGTCGCCCGGATCGACCAGGGCCATGATGGCCAACATCAACCCGCCGCTGGTGCCGCTGGTGACGAACAACTTGCGGTCGGCGTGCCCATAACGCCGATCGACGACGTCTTGCAAGCGTTCTCGTAATTGCGGAATGCCTTGCGTAAGCGAATACCCGTTCTTGCCTTCGGTGATCGCACGGACGGCCGCTTGCTTGACCGACTCGGGGGCATCGAAGTCGGGTTGACCGATGGACAGATTGACCGGGTTCTTCAGCTTCGCGCCCAGTTCGAACACGCGGCGGATACCGGACGAATCGAAGCGGCTCATGCGATCGGCCAGCCAGGGATGCTTCTGCGACATGGTAGTGTGTTCCTCGTTCGGCGAGATCGAGTCACCCGGGAGAGCGCGGCGGCTCTCAAATCAAACCGGCCAATCTATCACAACACTCGACAACCGTCTATCGGCTTCCCGAATGAGCGCGAAGGCGACGGCGTTGTCAAAGCCGGTACTTGCGGCGATAGGCTCGCGGTGAACACCCGTACCGCCGGCGGAAGACGGTTGCAAAATATTGCGAGGCGCGAAAGCCGCACCGACGGGCGACCTCGTAAATCGGCAAATCGGTGTGTTGCAGAAGATCGGCGGCCGCTCGCAGACGAACCTGGTTCAAGTATTGAGCCGGGGTCAGGTTCGTGATCATCCGGCAGTATCGCGTAAACTGCGTGACACCCAAGCCGCATTGATCGGCCATTCGGCGGACGGTCCATTGACGCAACTTGGCCTGCGGTTGGGTTTGCAAGTCTTTCAAGAACAGCTCGACGCTTCGCCGTGTTTCCGACAGGCTGGCGTCCAACGGAGGCCGTTCTCGGCTGAGGAGTTCCAAAAGGAGAACGAACAATTCGTTGATCCGAACGATCAAGTGCGACTCGGCTTCCTGCGGCGAACGTTCGGCGATTGTTTCGGCGATCGATTGAAAACAGCGGAGGATGCCGCGGTCGGCCCGCCACACGGGATATTCGTTGTGACGCAACAGGGTGGTCAGTCGTTCGATGTCGCGGGCGGCGAGCATGATCCAACTCGGCCAACGCCAGGCTTGATCGGGACGGCGCACGCCGACGTCGAGAATCAACCAATGCAGTCGCCCGGCCGGAATGCCTCGCTCGTTGCCGAGACGGTGCAGTTGCCACGGCCGCGTGACCGTCAGATCGTACGGTTGTAACTCGAACGATTGTTCGTCGACCGCAAACGGCAGACGTCCCCGCTCGACGAACGTCACTTCGATACCTTCGTTACGATGCCACGCGAGTTGCCACGTCTGGTCTTCACCGGCATCCCAGTAACCGATCGACTTGACGCCCCGCAAGGCATGACGCGGTAATCGCTTGCCGGGATAGTGGCCGTGCACGAACGATTCCATCACCAACGTTCCCGCCCGAACGGCCTCGACTACCGGCCGGCAGGTGTCGGCGACGTACGTTCGACCACGGTCTTCATAGATCGGAAGGCGACGGTTCACAAATGTTCGATTTCTTTCACTGAAGGAAATTTACCTGGGAATTCACCGTCGGGCGGATATGATGATAGCGTGCCGAAGACGTTCGGGCAATCGCCGACCACGGCTTTCGAGCGGGCGTTTCGGCAGGCACACAGGTGGATCGCGACGACATGTGGCGAAGTCGATTCGGAGGAACGAAAAGATGGGAAAAATTTCACTTGGCGTGAACATGGAATTCGTGCGGCACGCCGACAAGTCGTTCGAATGGGGCGTGGAAAAGGCCGCCGAACTGGGATACGAATACGTCGAACCGATGGTTCATTGGGGCCGCGAGCTGCTTTCGGAAGCCGGGTACTTCCACAGCGTGTCGATGCTCGACGATCCCTATCGGATTCGCGATGCATGTGAGAAGGCGGGCATCAAGCTTTCGGGATTGTCGGCCCATTCGCCCTTGTGCAAGCCCGAGGTGGGCGTCGAATACTTGAAACAGGCCGTCCGCTTCGCCGCCGAATGCGGTGCCCCGGTGGTGAATACCGACGAAGGTCCCAAGCCGACCTGGACGACCGAAGAAGAAGACTTCACGTTGATGCGGTACACGCTTCGCGAAGTGGCATTCGTGGCCGAACGCCGAGGGATCAAGATCGGCCTCGAGCCGCATCAGCAATACAGCAAGTCGCCCGACGGACTCGACCGAATCTACAATCTCGTCGATTCTGAAGCGATCGGTATCAACTTCGACACCGGGAACAGCTACTTGGCCGGCGAAGAGCCGATTCCGTGGTTGGAGCGTGTGGCCGACCGGCTCGTTCATCTGCATGCCAAAGACATTTCCATCGAGCAGTCGGAAGAAGAACGCGGTAAGGTGGCGGGCACGCCCGTCGGCTGCGCCTGCGGCGACGGCGTCATCGACTGGAAACGCGTTATCGAGATCTGCAAAGCCGTGCCGCAAGACATCGTCTTCAGTGTCGAATGCGGTACGGTCGAGCAGGCGAAGCGGAGTATCGAATATCTCAAGCCCTTGATTGCCTGAGGGCAGCGAAGCGTACCTGCCTTGGAAGACGTTCGGCCGACCGGTCGGACGTCGCGGAAGACGGGGCGTTCCCTCGGCCGCGGTTTTGCGATCCCCGTTCGGTTGAGAACGCCCCCGATGCGGCGGTGGCGGTATGAACCGCGCCGCCGCTTCCGCTTCTTGGGCCATTTTCGCCGATGATTTGCCCGGCGTCATCCCGAGCGACCGCGAAACACCGGCTGATGCAGCAGGTTCTTGCTCGACGTCAGCGGTTCGTCGCCCGGTTCGTTGCGCAAGATATCGGCCATCATTTCGAACTTGGCGTCGCAATCGTCGGCAAAATGAACGAGCAAGGCTTCGGGGGTCATCGGCGGCTTGGGAGCACCCCACTCCGGCAACCGCTGGTGAGCGATCACGACGTGTTCGAGACGTAATCGACGTTCTTCATCCAACCCGACGGCCGCCGCTGCATCGCGGACGAGATCGCGTCCCAACAGCATATGCCCCAAAAGGGCGCCTTCGGGTGAGTAGCGGGCTTCTCCGGAGGTCGTTTCCAGTTCGAGAAGCTTGCCTACGTCGTGCAAGACGGCACCGGCGACGACCATGTCGGTGTCGAGCGGCGGGCGAAGGTCGTCGTACAGCGAGGCGTACTTCTCGGCCAGGAAGACGGCCGTTTTCGTGACCGATAACGTGTGCTGAAGAAGTCCGCCGATGTACGCGTGATGGTGGGCCCGTGCCGCCGGAAGTCGCTTCCAACTTTCGGCGTGTTCTTCGAGCAATCGCAACACGACCTGTCGAACCGACGGGTGTTCGATGCGATCTTCCACGATTTGGACGAGCTCGGTCCACATCGCTTCGCGATCGAACCGCGATTGCGGCAAGAACGCATCGGGATCGAAGCCGTCGGCCCGATCGTCGTCGCTGGCCGGGCGGATTCGCCGAATCTCCAGTTGCAGCCCGAATTGCGTCTCTTGCAAGGTGGCTTGGAGTTTGTAACACGTCCCCGGCGTCCAGTCTTCGCGGCAGGCTTCGGCCCAACGGGAGTTGTTCCAAATGGGGAAGGTGACTTCACGTTCGGCATCGCGAAAGGTGACGCGAAAATAGGGCTTCCCGTCGCGGGTGGTGCCCGTCTCTTTCTTGCTGAGCAGCGCGAAGAAAATGCCTTCCTCGCCCGGTTGCAGAGAAGACAACGACGTCAACGTGTGTTTGTCGGCCATGGTATCCGAAGCCCCGAGAGTAAGAATTCGACATTCACCGAAACGGAAAAATCGGGCTCGGTGAACGTGAGTTTCGGGGCATTATGACTTTCCGTCGAGGACGTCTCAAGGGTTGCGGCTCGCCCGAATGTACCCCCGAAGACGGACTTCGGCGGAATCGTTGAAGCGAGGCCCGAAATTCGGTCGAAATCCCCAAAGCAGCCGATAGCTGGTGGCTGCGGCCGGTTTCTGAACGTTCCGGGAGAAGTGGTTCCACGCGATGTCCGTCCCCAAACGCCGCCGCCG
>CAYVVR010000312.1:0-5320 GCA_964454655.1 uncultured Planctomycetaceae bacterium
GGATTGCCGCTGCACGAAACGCTCAGCAGCCGAAAGCCTTCGTTGCCGCCGAAGGTTTGGTACAAGGCGTCGATGTGCGGGGCCTCTTGACGACACGGCGGACACCACGTGCCCCAGAAATTCAACAGCACGACCTTGCCTTCGATGTCGGCCGTCGCCACGGGGCCCGAGTCGGCGGTCAGAGGCTGCAAATCGATCGCCGGCAATGGCGAGCCCACCCCCGCATGGTTTTCGGGGGCCGGCCAAAACGGAGTGAATTGCAGCGTCACCAGGGCGAACAATCCCAAGACGGCCAACATTCCCGCCGTGCGAATCCAGTCGAAATGGCGAGGACGCCGGAGTTCGACCGTATCGAGGGCGTCGGGTTGGGGGGGCGTTTCGTCGTGTTCGTGCATCGGAGGCATCCGGCTGGAACGACTGAACGGGAAATTACCGCCGGTGTTTGCGTCGCGGCTTCGAGCGATCCTAAAATATGGCTCGCGATCGTTGCTTGGACCCGGCGATCCGCCGAATCGTTTCCAGTATTTTGACGAAGGAGAATCGACGATGCAACGCAGCCTGTTTTTTGCTTCGCTGTTGTGCTTGGCGGTGTTGCCGGCCTGCTGGGCCGCCGAACACGGCAAGTTCAAAGAAGTGACCGATCCGGCCGAGGCCGCGAAGGATCCCGATTTCGCGTTCCAAGGTGAATACAAGGGCCGCGGAATCGTTCCCGGCGGCGACGAAAAGACCGTCGGTGCGCAGGTCGTCGCCCGCGGCAACGGCAACTTCGTGATCTACTTTCTCGAAGACGGGCTTCCCGGCGACGGCTGGACGCGCGACAAAGGACGCATCGAGGCGACCGGCAAACGCGAAGGCGATCACGTCACGATCACCGCCCCGAAGGCCGAAGGCGTCATCCGCGACGGCAAGTTGATCGTCGAACACGAAGACGGCCGACTGGTGCTGGAACGGGTCGAACGGAAAAGCCCCACCCTCGGCGCGAAACCGCCCAAGGGCGCAATCGTCCTCTTCGACGGCTCGAATACCGACCATTGGGATCCGGGCGTGTTGACCGAAGACGGCAACCTGCTGAGCAACGCCTTGACCAAAGACAAGTTCAACAGCTACACGCTGCACTTGGAATTTCGGTTGTCGTGGATGCCCGAGGCCACCGGCCAGGCCCGCTCGAACAGCGGTGTGTACTTGCACGATTGCTACGAGGTGCAAGTGCTCGATTCGTTCGGTCTGACGGGTGAAGACAACGAATGCGGCGGCATCTACAAGGTCAAGAAGCCCGACGTGAACATGTGCCTTCCGCCGATGACCTGGCAGACCTACGACATCGAGTTCACGGCCCCGAAATACGAAGACGGGAAGAAGACGGCGAACGCCCGCGCCACGATCAAACACAACGGCGTCGTCATTCACGAAGACCTGGAACTCCCCGGGGCGACGCCCGGCCGACAGAGCGAAGGCCCGGGACCGCGCCCGTTGTATCTGCAAGGGCACGGCAACCATGTCTTCTACCGAAACATCTGGGTCGTCCCGAAAGACTAAGCGACGCGAAAAAGCCGTATTCGGCACGCAAAATGCTGCGCGATTCACGGTGCCTCATGCCGCTTGGGTGGGGCGAATTACCCGTCGAATCGGGCTTCGTTTACCCCGAGGGGACCGAAGAATTTTGTGAAATTTCGACCCCTAGTCGCGATTCGGGCGTAGAGTAGAATAGAGAGGCGGCAGGCGAAAGAGAAAACGATTTAACCCACGTCGCCTAGCCGACCGATAAAGGTAGCTGGCCCCCTAGAGGGGCACAACCGAGCGATCAAGCCTCCCGCGTGATATTCCGACGGAGGTGCCACCCCTTACGCGTGAGCCGGAGTCGAACGAAGGCCGGTGCTTGTGCACGCCGGACTCCCGCTCGTCTCGCAGCGACGCATCCGGTCGCAATAACCCGGGAGGTTTGAAATACGAAGCCGCCGTCCCCAACACTGGGGCGGCGGCTGATTTTTTTGCAGGCACCGCGAAAAGAGTCTTACGAGCCGCTTCGAAAATTGCCCACGGCTTCGCTTACGCGCAGGGCGCGACCGTAGATTCGCAAGCCGCCGACACCTTCCCCGATGCGCAGGTTCTTTTCGCCGCCGGGGGTGCGCAAGGTCGGGCTGAACCGGCCCCAGCCGAACTGACGGACGTCGCCGCCGTCGCACAACACGCCGTCGACGACGAACAAGATGATCTTCGGCCCGCCGTCGACAATTGCCGCCAGGTGATGAAGCCTTCCCGGCTGAACGACGCCCGGATCGGTATCCCACGAAACGTGCTGGCGTCCGTCGTTCATGGTCAAGGCGATCGTGCCCCGTTCGGTCGTCGCCAAGAGAATCCCTTCCCCGGTTGCGCAGCGATTGTCGAGCAAAACCCGGTTCGCGTCGAGTGAGTCGAGTTCGAACCACAAGTCGAACGTGAAACCGCTGCGCAGGTCGCGCAATCCGTGATCGGGGCGTTGCGTGTCGCGGACGTTCAACCGCGGCAGCGACGGCATCGGGATTTGATGGGGCATCGGTGTGCCGCGCGGGACTTCGACGAGTAATCCGTCGCGGGCGACCTCGCGGTTTTCCCATTGGTGGAACAGGCCCTCGACGATCGCTTGCGGAACGCGATGAACGCGGCCGATGTTCTTTTGCGTTTCGGTGAGGTAGAACACGCCGTCTTCTTCGATCAAATCGGGATAGCTCATGCGGATGTACGGATCGTCGTCGTACAGAACGATTTCGGGCTGCGACCACTCGATGCGTTTGCCGTCGGGCGTGTCGATCTCGCGTCCGGCGCACAGCCAGGCGGGGTTGCGATCGTCGTAGGGGCTGCGGCCGTCTTTTCCGCCGAGGCCCAACTCGCCGATGAACCGGCCGCCGTGATTGTGGAACCAGTACAAGAACTTCCCGTTCCGGCAATTCCAGACGAAGTTCGCCGCCCGCGGATGTTTCATGCGGCGTCCGCCCGGCGTGTACGTGAGATACTCCGGCTGCGTCCAATGGCGTCCGCCGTCGCGGCTGTACGCGCAGGCCGGCCAGCCGTCGATCGTGCGATAGACGCAAAACAGCGAACCGTCGCTCAAGCGGGCGAGGCTTTGCTCTTCGGCGATCGGGCCGCCGCCGGGAGGCGTGCGCAGACCGATATCGCCTTCGGGCAGCGTTTCGAACGTGATGCGGCGGGGATCGGACTCGGTGAGAATGTTCCGGCTCGCGAGGATCACCCCTTCGGAACGGGCGAAGAAACCCGGCCCCATCGCGCCCACCTTGTGGTGCGGCAGGAACATCGTGCCGTCGGCGATCAGCGGGCGTCCCACGTTCCAGAAGAACCGCAGCTTGCCGCCGTACACGTTTTCACGGTCGCAGGCGAATTCGCGGATCGGGACTTCGTAACGCTCCGGCGACCAGCTTCGGCCGTGATCGTCGCTGTACTTGAACACGTAATGCCCCAAGGAATCGACCCGCCGATACACGCCGCCGTCGATTCGTTTCACTTCGCGAACGTTGTCGGTGTTGTGATTGTAGAAGACGTAGATTCGCCCCGAAGGCACCTTCAGCAACACCGCATAGCTCGCCTCGGGGCCGTCGGCCGGTTCGATGGCGACGATATCCGTCCACGTCTTCCCGCGGTCGGTGCTGCGCATCGAGACGATGTGTTGTCCCGACGCGCCTTCCGAACCTTTGCCGGTGGTGATGACGCACAACCAAGCACCGTCGTCGGTCTTGACGATGTACGGCTGATCGGCGTAGCCCTCGCTGGGGATTTCCCAGCCATTGGCGATATGCCGAGGATCGGGAATCGGCGATTGGGCTTTCGCCGCAAGGCCGGAAAGGATCGGCACAACGATTGCCGCCAAAAGAACCGGATGAAAACGCATGGCGTCGCCTTTTGCAACAAGAAATTTGGCACGGGGAAACGCCCGACCGACCACGCGAGGGGCGGGAAGCGTTCGACATGCAAGGGACGACCGGCAGCGACCTGAACCGCACCGCACGAACTACCGACATCGAGTTGCCGACCGGCGGAATAGGCAGCCCGCCAGGCCTCGCGACGAATCGAGGTGAAGCGACACAAACGCAACGACACAATAGGAAGGACCGGCAACCGAAGTCAAGCGCCGCGGCAAGCATCGTCGCGTCGGAAAGTCGATTACGCCAACGTTATTGGGCGTTCGGCGAGGTTGCTTTTAGGGGCTTCCCGAATCAAAAAGGGGATTTTCGCGGGCTGTTAGGCGCCGGTAAATCTGTGTTGTGATTGTGTGCAAAACGAATTTCCCGCCGTGGTATTATCGGCTTTGTTCTACGTGGTGTTCGTGTGCAGCAGATTGCTGTTGGATAATTTCTTTTTTTGCAAAAGTCGATTCCCGACAGGGGCGAAGACTTGAGCGCATGTCGCGCTACTGTATACTGTGAACACTGTCGATTCGAGAGAGAAGGTTCTCGTCGAATCGCAGAGGGGGATAGGAAAACATATTCGGGTTTCGGAACAGATCTTCGGGGAGGTTTTCGAGGGGCCGTCGTTCGACGGCCGGGAACGACTCGCTTTTCTAAGAGCCGGTCGCGTTAGGCGACCATGGGCTGCTCGTTCGACGAATATCGCCGAGGCGCTCGGCGTGCGCGCCGACTGAAGACGTACAAGCCGGTCCGTCGGTGAGGCGGGGGTGTTGCGCTTAGTCGTCGATAGTCGTTGGATGTCTTTTCATTAGTTTAGCGCATTCATGGGGAGGGAAGCATGGTTCGCCATCGCTCACGTTGCGAGGGCTTCACCCTCGTCGAACTGTTGGTCGTGATCGCCATCATCGGCATCTTGATTGCGTTGTTGTTACCGGCAGTTCAAGCCGCTCGCGAGGCGGCACGCCGCACCCAGTGCAGCAACAACATGCGCCAGATCGGCATCGCGCTGCACAATTATCATGACGTTGTAAAGAGCTTTCCGAACGGGTGCTTCGACGCTACATCGACTTCGTGGAGTGCCTTGATTTTGCCGTATATGGAACAACGGGCGCTCTACGAAAGGTTGGCGCCGGCGGGCAACAAAGCAATCCAGCGTCGGCCCGACGTCGAAGGATTGACCGTCGACGTGTACCGGTGTCCTTCATCGGTGATGGAAGACCGCAGTCCGCGCGGTGTGGCAACGTCCAATTACCGGGGCTGCCGAGGGCATCGTGACAACAATGCGGGCAGCAATGCCGATGAAATCGGCGTCTTCTACCGGGGAAACAAGGTGCCTTCGCCCACGCGGTTCAGCGATATCACCGACGGTACGTCGAACACGATCGCCGTGGGCGAGACCGAAAAGGTGGACCTGATTCCTGTAC
>CAYVVR010000313.1:0-5302 GCA_964454655.1 uncultured Planctomycetaceae bacterium
TCCGCCGCGGAATCACGATGTCCCCCCACCGGTTCCCACCTTTGTGTTTCCCGCCTTGAAGAGGAGGAGTGCCGTGTCGCTTCGTTCAGGAAGTCTTGGGGGTATTGTGTGTTGTGCATTGACGACCGTCATAGCCCTGATGCCGTCGATCACCCGTGGTGAGCAGGCGGTGTTGGAAATTCACGTGGCCGTCGACGGCGACGATTCCGCCGCAGGGACGGCGGAGGCCCCGTTGGCAAGTCTCGAGGCGGCTCGCGATCGCTTGCGGCAACTGAAGCCGCAGCAAGGGGCCGTCGTGTGGTTGCACGGTGGACGCTACGTGCGCACCCGTTCGTTCGATTTGACCGCGGAAGACTCCGGTCGACCGAATGCGCCGATCGTCTACAAAGCCGTGCCCGGAGAAACGGTGATTTTCGACGGGGGGCGGCGAATCGATGCATCGGCATTTCGGCCGGTCATCGACGAGAACATCGTACGACGATTGCCCGAGAACGCCCGAGGCCGCGTCGTGTGGGCCGATCTGCGCAAGCTGGGGATCGACGATTTGGGACGATTCGGTCCGCGTGGTTTCGGACGACCGACATTTCCCGCACCGCCGGAGTTGTTTGTCGACGGCGAACCCATGCGAATTGCCGTGTGGCCGAACCCGGGGGAACCGTGGATTCCGTTGGGCGAGGTGTTGGACAAGGGCAGCGTCCCCCGGAAGGGCGAAACCGACAATCGGCCCGGCGTGTTTCGGTACGTCACCCCGCGTGCGGAACGCTGGGTGCACGCGGACGATTTATTTATCCAGGGGTTCTTCGCGTGGGGATTTGCCGAAGACACCGTCGGCATTGCCCGCATCGACACCGAGCAGGGAACCTTCACCACCGATGGGCCGCACTTGTATGGGTTCGGCGGAGGCCGACAACCCAATTTGTGGGTGTGGCGAGCCGTGAATCTGCTGGAAGAAATCGATCTGCCCGGCGAATACTACATCGACCGGCAAAACGGTTACGTGTATCTCTTGCCGCCGAAGCCGCTTCAGGAAGCGGCGATTTGGATTTCTCTGTTGGAAGAACCGTTCGTCGAGGCTCAAGGGCCGGCTCACGTTCGGTTCGAGGGGATCGTGTTCGAATACGCGCGCGGCAACGGCTTGGTGTTTCACGACGCCGAAGACGTCGAAGTGGCCGGTTGCACGTTGCGGAACCTCGGGCTGTTGGGCATTTCAATGATCGGCACGCGATGCCGGGTGCGTTCGTGCGACGTGTACCAAACCGGAGCCGGCGGTGTGCGCATCAGCGGCGGGGATCGACGGCGTCTCGTACCGGGGGAAAACTGCGTTGAGAATTGCGACATTCATCACGTGAATCGATGGTATCGCAACTATCGGCCTTGTGTCGCTGTGAGCGGCGTAGGCAACGTGGTGCGTCATAATCACCTGCACGATTGCCCGGGACAAGCGATCACGATGGCGGGAAACGATCATATCGTCGAGTTCAATCATATCCACCACGTGGTCGGCGAAATGTCGGATCAAGGGGCGATCTACATGGGGCGAAACCCTTCCGACGCAGGCAACGTGTTTCGGTACAACTACTTCCACCACACGGCGAGCACGCACGAAAAGAGCTACGGGAATTCGGGGATCTTCTTCGACGACGGCGACAGCGGCCAGATCGTCGTTGCCAACGTGTTCTACAAGACCGGTAAGAACGGTGCCGTCAAGTATCACGGCGGCCAATACAACACGTTCGTCAACAACATCGTGATCGATTGCGACCGGACCGTAACCTATCAATTGTGGGATCAAGAGCGTTGGGATGCGTTCTTGGCCGACGAGAACATGCAACGCAGACTGTTCCGCGATGTCGATATCGGCAAACCGCCGTTCAGTGAACGCTATCCGCATTTGAAGAAGCTGTTCGACGAGCCGTACTCGCGCGACACCCACATCGAAGAACGGAACTACGCGACGACGGCCGACGATCCTTTGTTCCTCGACGGGACGAAGGGTGATTTTCGCGTCCGCGATTGGAAGACGCTCGCGGGCAAGGTGCCGGGCTTCGAGCCGATTCCGCTGGAGAAAATCGGACTGTATCGCGACGCCTTTCGACGCGACGTCGTTCCCGTGTGGTGTGCGGGCGAGTAGATCTCGCGAGGTTGAACCCCGATCGTAGCGGCGCGATCGTGGGCTGGATGCCCCGTCGGTTTCGCGATACGATTTCTGCCGGCGGCTGTCGATCGGTCGCCGACGGTGTTCGTTCGCGGAAAACAGTCGGGGAAGAACGTATGGATATGCGAGTGGCCTGGGTGACGGGGGCGTCGGCGGGTATCGGAAAAGCAGTTGCGGCCGCACTGGCGGAGGCCGGTTTTCATGTGTACGCCTCGGCGCGGCGGGCGGCGCGATTGCAAGAGTCGGCCGCCGCGAATATCACCCCCTTGCCGTTGGATGTTACCGATTCCGACGCCGTCGCTCGGGCCGCCTCGCAAATCGATCGGGAGCGGGGACGGATCGACGTCTTGGTGAACAACGCCGGGTACGGTCTCTACGGGACGATCGAAGGCAGTCCTGAAGACGAAATCCGCCGGCAATTCGACGTCAACGTATTCGGCTTGGGACGCGTCACGCAGGCCGTCATGCCGATCATGCGGCGGCAGGGGAGCGGCCGGATCATCAACATCGCGTCGGTGGTCGGAAAGCTTGCGCTCCCGTTTGCCGGGTGGTATTCGGCGTCGAAGCACGCCGTCGAGGCGATCTCGGACGCTCTGCGGCTCGAAGCGGCCCCGTTCGGCATTCGGGTGAGCGTTATCGAGCCCGGTGCCATCAAGACCGAATTCGACGAAACGGCTCTCGACAAGCTCGACGCATCGCCCGACCCGGAGGCGTACGCGGATGCCAAGGCCGGTTTTCGTAGCGCCATCGTCGATGCCTATCGCAAGGCGCCGGGACCTGAACGGGTGGCAAAAGCCGTGGTCCATGCGGCGACGGCACGTCGGCCTCGCCGGCGATATGCCGTTCCCGCCGATGCCAAGGCGCTGATGATCGCCCGCAGATTTCTGAGCGACGGTATGTTCGACCGCATTCTCGTCCGCGTCCTGCGGCTCCGAAATCGCGACCGATAACCGCAACACCCCTGTTGCCGAGACACCCCGGGGAGTGTCTCGGCACACTAGAGGGTCATGCGAACCGGCGCCGGATGACTTATGACGCTGCAATCTAGGTTCCGTCGCGCATGCGGAAGAGCAGGGCACGCAGCTCCGCTTTTTGCGACGCATAGGCCGGATCGTCGGCCAAGTTCGTCCATTCGTACGGATCGTTGTCGTGATCGTACAACTCTTCGGCGCCGTTGTTGTACAAAATGTAGCGCCAACGCCGCGTGCGGACCGACCAGTGTTGTTTCTTCGGATCGTTTTTCGATTGAGGACCGGCATAGACCATCGTCAAGGCAGCCGGCGGACCTTCCCATTCCGTCGTCGCCGGGTTTTCCAAGAAGGGACGCAGGCTGTACCCGTCGAGCGGATGTCCCTTTTCGTTCTTGCGGGTATCACCGGTCAGGCCGCACAAGTCGGCCAACGTAGGATACAAATCGATCAACGACACGGGGTGTTCCACCACGCCTCCGGGAACCGTGACGCCGGGTGCGCGAATGACGAGCGGCACCCGCGTGCTTTCTTCCCAGAGCGAGTTCTTGAATAGGTAGTCTTTTTGCCCCATGGTCCAACCGTGGTCGCTGGTGACGACGATGATCGTGTTGTCGCGCAGCGGGCTGCTGTCGACGGCTTCGACGACTTCGCCGATGCAATCGTCCACGGCCGCAATACTCGCCAGGTACGCTTGCATGAAGGCCTTGATTCCGTCGCTACAACTTGGATACGACTCGCACAACAGCCGGAAGTATTTCAATCCTTTCGATTCGGGAGAGATGACCTCGGCGTAGTGACAATCGTCGGCGTCGTGCGGCTTGATCACCGGCAATTGCAACCGGTCGCGTGGAAACATGTCGAAGTACTTCTTCGGCACGTGCAACGGGGTATGCGGCCGGATGAAGCCGACCGCCAAGAAGAACGGGCGTTGATGCGGCGTCTCGGCAAACCGGCGAATGCGTTCGGCGGCCCAACGGGCGTTCCGTTCGTCGGGCGTCGGATCGCGATCGGTCTCGCTGCGGTACCGGAAAGGAATCGTCTTGCCCCAAGCACCGTAGATCCAACCCTTCGTGCCGGTCGTGTCGTCGGGGTAGGGGATATCGGAGAGCGGAGCGAACGACCCGTCAACCGGCCCGATACTGCGGAACGGCTCGGGGACCGACGGGTGAGCAACGCGATCGTGTCCGTCGAACACGAACGGCCCGTAGTCGGGCTTGTACGCGTACTCATCCCATTCTTGAACCCGCACATGGTGCATCACCTTCCCACTACCGACGACGTAATATCCGTTGTCGCGAAAGTAGTGCGACAAGGTTTTCGAATTGGCCAGCACGGGGTTTTCGAACCAGAAGTCGAAGAACATGTTCCGCGAATGATGCGGATAAATGCCCGTCAGAAAGCTCGAGCGGGAGGGCGCGCAGATCGGATTGTTGCTGTACGCATGCCGAAAGGCCACACCCGAGGCCGCCAACTTTTCGAGGTGCGGGGTGCGCGCCTGCGGATGGCCGCCCAAAACGGTGACGAAGTCGTTGAGATCGTCGCACACGATGAGCACGACGTTGGGACGCTCGTTTGCAGCGGCCTCGCATCGGGGCGAATAGGCGGTCACGAGGGCCGTCGCGGCAAGAAATACGGCAAGAGACTGGGTAAATGGATGCGACATGGGGCTCTCCAACAACGTGGGGTAGGGCGGTCGTGGAGGGAAATCGCGACGCCGGGAAGAATTGTATACATGGTATACACGCCGACTGCCGGTTACAAGCACAGGCCCGCAACCGTCGGCGTCTCGACCGGCCTTTCCGCATTTCCTAAACGCGATACCGAGGTTCAGTTTCCCAAGGCCGCTTTCGCTTTTTCGACCAACGGGGTCAGCTCTTCGACGGTGGCTTGCGCCGTGCGGAGACGCCGTTCCAAATCAAGCGCCTCCAACACCTTGCGCTGGCGACCGGCGATATACCGACGGGCGGAATCGGGCGTCATCCCGTCGGGGAGTTCGATCTTGACCGGGGTTTCTTCGAGTATCCAATCGTCGCTCCGTTGCGTCGCCAGCGGCACACCGCGATTATTCACGATGTTTCCCAGCGGATTCCGCGCCCACGCGTATCGGTAATGAACCGGAGTAGGCACAAAAGGACTACTCAAGATCAAGATGTTGCGGTGCTCGCGCGGTTTTTTG
>CAYVVR010000314.1:0-5278 GCA_964454655.1 uncultured Planctomycetaceae bacterium
ACAACCGTTCGCTGCCACGATTCTTGACTAGTCAATCGGTGGGGTAGCGGCGACCAGAAGCGGCCGAATCGGACGACACACGCCCACGCGAAGCCCGCCGGATCATTCTTGATAGCGCGCATTGCCGCTTGGTACGCTTTTCGATCGGCGCAAACCTCGTCCCCACGGCACGTTCGGCGTTCGGCTGCCCAATGGGCGTTGAATTCCTCGGCATCCCACACAGGGGATTTGCCTTCCCTCAGGTAGCGGTAAAACCACGGATTGTTCGCCAGGTAAAACGTGTAGCCGCCGTGAGTCGTCCCCACGACCGGGTGTCCCAAACGCACGACGTTGCGTGCCACCCAAGGCGACAATCCGAGTGCCATCCCCACGGCAATCGCTGCACTCAAGCCGACGGCGCGTTTCCATCGGGCTGCTCGCAAAAGCGTTGGATGTGCCCCCAATGCGGCCCACATGGGCAGACCGACGACGCCGATCGCTCCCCAAAGCAAAAAGGTCGGCCGACACAAGCACGTAAGAGCCAAGAGCATGCCCGTCGCCGCACCGCCAAGGGCAAGCGTGCGCCGGCTCGCACGATAATCGGAAGCCGGTCCGTCCGGCGACCGATCAACGCCGCGACGCAATACAAACTCCCAAACGGCGACCGTCGCCACCACCAAAAAGGCGGCCAACGTCTCGGTCATGATCAATCGAGACTGAGCCGCAAGCAGAGGATCAAGCAGCACCAACGCAGGCGGTACCACGGCGTACTTGCCCAACCCGTAACGTCGCCCCACCGCCCAGACGATAGCCGCCGTTCCCAGCCCTAACACCAAGTGACAGCAGGCAAGCCGAAAGGCGAATCCCACCCAATCCGGCCGCAACGCAGCCAGCAACAAGGGGTACAACGGTGGTCGATAGGCTGTAGGACGTGTGCCGTATCCGAAGACGCCCTCGGTCACCAAGTTCTCGGCCACCAACCGATAGCCGTCGGGATCATCGACGAAAGCCCCGGGGCCGAACGCGCACGCGATCCGCAGCACGACTCCCAGCACCAAGCCTGCCGGCGCAAGCTTGGACACAACAAGCTTGGACACAAGTCGCTGACGGGTTTCTGGGGTGATCGGCGGCATCATCAACATGGGAAAACAGGGAAACGGAACGCAAAAATGATTCCTATGTAGGTAATTTAACTCATGTCCCAAGGCGTGCCCGGTGTGTGTTCCGCACTTCGCGCGGCCGAGCCGAAGTGCTATCCTGAGTTATCTGTAACGTCGCCGTCGCATACCGTATCAAAGTGGGTAGCGGCGATGTCGTCATCGGGGACGTTTGCGCCGTTTCGTCGTTCGATTGCCAGGGAGCCTCGCGCCCGGCGCAGGGGCGAAAGCCATCGGCGAGCGGCGAACTTTTGAGCTTTCGTTTTCCAGATTCCAATGTACGGAGTGAGGAACCATGCCCGCGACAGTCAACGTCGAAACCTGCAACGGTTGTGGTGAGTGCGTCGAGGCCTGCCCGTTGGACGCCATTACGCTCGAAAACGACAAGGCCGTCATCGATCCCGACACGTGCAGCGATTGCGGCGCCTGCGCCGACGTCTGCCCGACCGAGTCGATCACCGTCGAGTGATCGCGAAAGCGTCCGTCGACACGCTAGTCGCATGTAACGACAGAATCGACACACGCTTCGTCTAAAGAGACCGTGCCGATGCGCGGTCTCTGATTTTGCGCGCCTGCGGGTATTGAGCGACGACTCAGGCGGGCTTGCGCACGCTCCACGTCCAATGTCGATCGCTGGTCATCGTCACGGTTTGGGGATCGACGTTCATTGCCGCCGCCAACTCGCGCACCTCTTCCACCCGCAGCGCGGCCCGCAACGAATCGGCAAACATCTTCTGCTGAAAGGCATCCTCGTTGCCGGTGTACGTTTGCACGAGCATGGCGAGCTCCTCTTCGTCGTTCGGCCGAGCCAAATCGCGAAAGAAGAAAAGTCCGCCCGGGGCCGTTATTCGCCACGATTCCTGCAATACTTCCGACGGATCGGGAATGTGGTGCACGATGCTGTTGGAGCACACCGCCGGGACGCTTCCGTCGGGAAACGGCAATCGCCGCGCATCGCATTGCAACAAGACGATCCGCTCGCTCAACGAAGCCGTCTCGACGTTTCGGCGGCCTACCCGCAGCATGTGCCGCGCCACATCGACGCCGACGACCTTTCCTGCAAATCGGCTACGACACAGCTCGATCGGAATCAACGCCGTCCCCGTTCCGACATCGACGGTGTAGGCGACATCGCCGCCGGCCTCCAAGAAATCGCGGACGAAAATCCGATTCACCTCGGCGTGGTCCATACTGTTGTACGATTCCGCCTCGGTAGGCGTATCCATCGCCTCGGTTTCCAATACGCGTTCGAGCATGACGCCACCTCGATGTTCGTTTCGCGACGTTACGATGCGATCGCGTCGGAGATCATACCGTCGTTTACGTCGTTTCGCAAAGCACGCGCACAGGCTTCGCACACCATCTCGGTGGTAATCGCCGACATCACGAACCGCGGGGCGTTGCGTCGCTGTCGTGCCGTTCCTTCGAAACGCACGGCCTGCACCGAAATGTTTCCGTCACCGTAAGGCCCGTTTCGTTCGGCAGGCATGGGACCGTACAAACCGACACAGCGTGTTCCGAGTGCCGCGGCGATATGCAGCGGGCCGGTGTCGGAAGCCACGAACAATCGCGCGCGTCGCGCCAAAGCGGCGAGCTCGCGAAGCGACGTGTCGGGAGCCATGATCGCCGCCGACGCCGCCTCGCGTGTGATGGTTTCG
This sequence comes from uncultured Planctomycetaceae bacterium, assembly GCA_964454655.1. GTDB lineage: Bacteria > Planctomycetota > Planctomycetia > Pirellulales > Thermoguttaceae > CAYVVR01. The sequence goes on from CAYVVR010000314.1 coordinate 2,795, forward strand.
GCCCATTCGCGTTCCTGCGGTCCCGCCCACACGACGACACTCGGCAAGCCGTGCTGCTTGAAAAGATACACAGCAACCTCGGCAAAGCGATGGGGGCACCACAACTTCGACGGCCATCCCGCGCCGGGATTCACGATCGCGTATCCTCGCGGCGCCAAGCCCACATCTTTCAACCATTGCGCTACGTGCTCGGCCGCCTGAACATCCTCGGGAATGTCGAACTCCACTTTCGGCCGACGGATGCCCAACGCCTCGAGCAACTGAAGATTGTGCTCGATCACGTGCGGACCGATCGTTTTCACCAATACGTTATTGAGCCAAGAACTTGCCTCCCGACCGGCCGGAGGGCAAAACCCGACGCGAAAGCGTGCCCCGCTCAACCAAGCAGCGACGGCGCTTTTGCTCAGTCCTTGCACGTCGATGGCCACGTCGAACCGCAGCGATCGCAGGCGGTTGCGCAACCGCACGACCTCACCGGGCCGTTTCAACCAACGCCGAGGAACGACGATGAGCTCATCCAGTGCGCGATGGCCTTCCAGCAGGTCGCCCGATCGTCCCTCGACGACCCACGCCAAAAAGGCCTTGGGAAAGCGTTCTCGCAAGGCACACAAGACCGGCAACGTGTGAATCGTGTCGCCGATCGCCGTCAAACGGCAAATGAGAATCCGCGGTCGTTCGGGCAAAGAAAGCTGCATCGGCACGGCCCTCGATCGTGAGGTGCGAGTCTTCCGTCACGACCGCAAGATACCAGAGATTCGCGCACCACGCAGCGCCGATCGCCGCGGTTCTGCAAGTTGTCAGGCGATGCGCTTTTGGGCTTGTTGCTGACGATAGAGCTGTTTAAGCCGTTTCTTTTCTTCCTTGGTGAGCTTCCGCTTCGGCAACGACGAGGGCGCAGAAACGGCAGCGTTTCTGCTCGACGCCTGCCGTGTTCGTTTCGTCGAACGCGATGTCTGCGGGACGGGTTGCGCGTCGGCTGCGGCCAAGAATCCCGCCAGAAATGCGTTCGGTTCCTCATGCGATGCGCTCGCCCGCGAAGGCGTCGCTTTCGCCTTTTGGCGTGTCTTGCGTCGCACCACCTTGGGGAGTCCACGGCCGTGGGGAGGGTGAATCACGAGCCTTTCGTCGGACGATTGCCGCAACACGCGAGGACCGCGAACGGGAACGGGCGCCCGGGACGATCGACGGAACAAGCGTCGAAACAACCCGACCCGCGGTTCGGCCTCCAGCTCACCGGCGACCGACCGGCGCAAAATGGCCGGTGCAGGATAAAAGCCCTCGGCCTGCAACAAGACGAACCGTGCGTGCACCATCATCGCGGCGGCAATCAACGTGTGTCCGGCCAGCTCCAGCCCTTCTTCGGCAAGCACTCGCAATACGTCGTCCAGCGCGGCAACCTGCGGCACCTGCGGAAACTGCGTCACCGCCGCAGCCGCGTAACACGTGCCCGCCAGCAAGAACAGCAAGGCACCAACCCAATCTCGCCGCATGTCGATCAGCAAGCGAATTCCCACGGCCGACAGCACGACCGCGTAGGGGGCGATCCACCACAAACTGCCGTCGCCTAGAACGTAGCTATGCGTGACCGACACCATCACGTCACGAAATGCGAGATGAAGTCCCGCCGGCTCGTCGACGGCCATGAACAGCCACACGACGGCGGCCCATCCCCAAATGCGGTAGGTGCCCGCGTAATCGTCGACCCGATACGAACGAATCGACAACACCAAGTACGCGAAAAACGCCGCAACGACCAGCACGACCGATGAATACACGCCGGCCAAATTCGCCGGTCCATCTAGGTCGAAGCATTGCAAGCCGCCGGGGAACCAGGCATTGCCCGGCAGCCCGAGCGGACGATAGGCCGCCAGCAATCCCGCCGCCGTCGCGCCCGCCGTCAAAAGCAAGAAACCGATGCTGATCCATCGTCGTGGGATGAAGTCGATCAACTGGGGGAATTCGTCCAAGAACGAGGCGCTTCCGTAGGCGTGTACGACCAAAGGCGAGTCTTCGGCCTCGTATCCCGAACTCGTCGACCGACGATCGGGTTGGTGCAGCACCAGTTCTTGCAATACGCGACGTCGACGCGCATCTCGCGAATGATCCCACAGCGGCATGGCGACATTACCTTGCAAATAGGCAGGCCGAAAGGCAGGCGAGCTCCGAATCCTACGAGCCGGTCGAGGCCTCCTCGCGTCGTCCGCACGACGCCTCAAGCACGGGTCCAATACGGTCGGCGCACTCGCAAACGCAGGCCCCCGATATTGACCGTCTTTTCCCCCTTTCGGCCGACGGGGCGGTATTCATCCACCCGAGCCGGGCCATCGAAGCAAGTCTTGCAGAATCGCCCTTGCACATAAGACGAAATCGGCCAACACGACCCACTTTTCCTATTTTAACCTGCCGATCGAATCACAAGAAACACGCCGAAGCTGCGAATACGCTGGAAGAGGTTGCAACCATTCGCTATCCTATGGTCAACCG
>CAYVVR010000315.1:0-812 GCA_964454655.1 uncultured Planctomycetaceae bacterium
AGCTATCGCCGGCCGCTTCGGTCGGTTCGTTGGTGCTTGCGCCCGGTTCGGCGGGGGCGGCGGGCGATTCTTGTCGCAGAATCAACATGCGGACCATGCGATCTGCCGGTAATCCCGGCGGCGCTACGTGCAGGGCATACACGGCGATCGAGCGGTTGTACGATTCCACGGCGGCGCAAAAGAGGATCAACGCGTCGCGCAGCCGCTCTCTCGCGAGGATCGGCAAGTCGATGCCGACGCTGCCGGAGGCATAGGCTTGATCCGCCAACTCGCAAAATTCTTCGGCGGCGAGCATGGCTTGGTAGCGGAGCACGAGGGCCTGATGCTCGTTTGGGATCAGCTCGGCCGTGGTGCGGACGGAAAGCGGCAGCGAGGCGGTCGTTGGTAGACGGTCCAAATACGTTTCGTAACGTCCTACGTGCGGCAAATCTTTCGGGACCGGCAAGGTGGCCGTCGGTTCAACCGGTTGCGCTGCGAGTCGGCCTTGCAAGGTCGCCAGTTGGGCACGCGCGGCCGCCAAATCGGCTTCCCAGGCCGCCGTGAAGGCTTTCCAGGCGAGCTTGTCTTCCGGCCGAATCGGCATCGACACCGCCGACAACGCCAGCACGTCGAGACGATTGACTTGCACGACCGCCAGGGCGGTTTGCCAGTAGAGGGCGATCCGTTCGAGGCGGGTGTCGCGAGTCGCTTCGCCTGCAAAAACAGCTTCCAACGGCAGGGCCGAGTCGACCTTGCCGGTTGTCGCGTAACGCTTCAAAAACGCCTCGATTGCCTTGCGTTTCGCCGTGGGATCAAGTTGCTGAAACTCGACC
>CAYVVR010000315.1:822-5267 GCA_964454655.1 uncultured Planctomycetaceae bacterium
TCGGCGGACGGTTGCAGCGGGGTGGTCGATGGAACGGCCGCGGCAGGCGATTCCGGCGAAACGTCAGAGCCCTGCTCCGACGGGGCCGGGGACGCGGGCGATGCGGAAGGCGCATCGATGGCGGGAAGGGCAAGCGAAGGCTCTGTTGCCGAGGGAGTTTCATCGAAAAGTGTCGACGCCTCGGGAATACCCGACGGCATCGGTGCCGCGGCAACAGGCGTTTGTGCCGGCGTCGGCTTCGGACCGAAAAAAACGAACCCCAGTGTTGCCGAAAAGATGAGGCCGCATCGACCGACAAAGGTTGGATCGAGCATTTCCCAACAAGCGGAACGGTCGGAGCGTCGAGCGCGGAACGACGTTCGAGCAGCGCACGGCTTCATGGCAATCCCCTTTAGCGATACAGTTGCGGTCGGCGATTCCTGTTGTAGCACACCGCCAAGGGGAATGCAGCCCCAATATGAAGGGCTGTTGGGAGAATCTTGCAAGCTCGAACAGGCCGAGAGCAAACGGCAAAGAGGAGGAACAGTACCGTCCCACGGAATCTCGAAAAGGGGACGAAGCACGCCGCGGCGGCATGACTTCCATGCGCCGAATTCGGGCACGCGGTGGGGGGCGATCAGCGAGGTTTGTTGGGACGAAACGGTTGGTCCATACCGTTGCGATCGTCCGGATGCCACAGCGGCAGACCCTTTTGAACACGTTCGGCCAATACGCTCAGTTTCTCCTTGGTGCCGGGCATGGCATCGGTTGAGGAGAACTGAGAGGCGTCGACCTCCGGCGGTTCATAGTCCCATAAGCCCATCTTGATCGCTTCAAGGATGGATTTGGGCACGGTACACACCTCCCATTTGTCTGGATGCGTTACCGGCAAACATAAGCGGCACCGGTAATCCGCGGGAACTCCGGTGTTCCCTTACCGAGATCCCCCTCTTTGGAACTGCACCAAACCGTTGATTTTCGGGATTTTAGCGAGAATGTCAAGCAAATTAATGCGATTGTCGCCGTCTGGTCGGAGGAACTGCGGTGATTTGGGGTACAAACCCTCGTCGGTCCCTGAATCTAGCGATACGCAGAAAACGCGGGAATCGTTCGCTTTCACACCTCGTTGCAGAAGAGGCGTTGCTTTGGGAGACGGTTTGGTTGCGAGTGCAGTTCCGGGGTGCTGTTTAGCTCTCGCGATGGGGTAATTTTTTCTATGAAAGATTTGTCGGCGATGGCCGTTCTTGTGACCTATCCTTGATGGGAACTCGACTTGATACTGCCCACCCTTGATTTTCTTCTGCGAATCGGGTTCCTTTAGCCGTTCATCTTTCTCACAGTCGGGCGGCAAATTGGAGTGTGCACGACGCGAGACGGAATGCACGACGCCCGCGCGTACGGACGGCAAGTCACGTCGTGCCGTGCGGTTTCCGGTAGGGCAATGGATTTGGCGTGGAGAAAACGATGTCTCACTCACACGATCTGCACAAGACGAACCGCAACATCGTGATCGCATTGGGTGTGGTCGCGGTGTTGTATGCCGTGGCGTTGGCGTTAGGGATTCCCCAAAAGGGAACGTCGCTTTTGGTCGAGGCTGCAAAGCACGAGCAGGCGGCCCTGCAGACAGAGCACGCGGCCGAAAACGCCGACGAGGGGCACCAGGATTCCGTCGCCTCGCACGACGTCGCGGAGGATGCTGAAGCCCACCAGTCACACGACGAAGCGACCGAACACGCGACAGACGAACACGCAGCGGCCGAAGCAAGCGAAGGCGAGCACGGCGAAGGGCACGACGTAGCAATCGAGCCGCCGCCCCTGTGGATGGTGACCCCGTTTGTCATCTTGTTGTTGGCCATCGCCTTGTTGCCCTTGATGAAATGGAGCGAGCATTGGTGGGAAAGCAATCTCCACCGCTTTTACGTGGCCGCCGTGCTGGCGTTGGTGACCTTGATTTACTTCTTGGTCATGCACGGGAACCCCATCGAAGCGCATTGGCCGGCGCACCACTATTCGGAACCGTCGGCGGGCTTGAACTGGGGCTTGACGTTCGACGTCTTCGCCAATGCGATTTTCAACGAATACGTGCCGTTCATCGTGTTGTTGTTCGCTTTGTACACGATCAGCGGCGGGATTCGCATCGAAGGCGACCTGCGAGCGCATCCGTTGACCAACTCGATCATCATCCTGCTGGGCGCCTTGCTGGCCAGCTTCGTGGGCACGACCGGCGCGGCCATGCTGTTGATCTGGCTGTTGCTCGACACGAACGCCGAGCGAAAACACGTGCAACACACGGTGATCTTTTTCATCTTCTGCGTGTGTAATTGCGGTGGTTGCTTGCTGCCGATCGGCGATCCGCCGCTGTTCTTGGGGTACTTGAAAGGCGTGCCTTTCTTGTGGACCTTCCAGCTTTGGAAGGAGTGGTTGTTCGTCAACGGTACGTTGGTGGGTATCTACTTCTTGATGGACTCCCTCTACTTCTACCGCAAGGAAGAAAAGCTGGACGTCTTGCGGGATGAGGTCCGCACCCGCAAACTCACCGTTCGTGGATTGCTTCCGCACTTGCCGTTGTTGATCGGCGTGATCTTCGGTGTGGCGTTGCTCGATCCGTCGCAGGCGTTTCCGGGAACGAACTGGCATCCGCCGATGTACCTGCGGGAGGTCTTTCAGTTGGCCATGGTGGCATTGTCGCTGATTTGGGGCGACAACGAGTTGCGAAAGGCCAACCAGTTCAACTATCACGCGATCATCGAGGTGGCGGCGTTGTTCTTCGGTATTTTCATCACGATGCAGCCCGCCCTTCAAATCTTGAACGTGGAAGGACCGAACTTGGGATTGACGACCCCGGTTCAGTTTTTCTGGGCCACGGGGGCCTTGTCCTCGTTCCTCGACAACGCGCCGACATACGTGGTCTTCTTCGAAACGGCACGTAGTTTGGGAGGCGAGAACCTGGTACCAGCCGGCAACGGTGTGGCCGAACACCTGCTGGTTGCGATCAGTATCGGTGCCGTGTTCATGGGGGCCAACACCTATATCGGCAACGCCCCGAACTTCATGGTGCGGGCGATCGCCGACAAACGCGGCGTTAAGATGCCCAGCTTCTTCGGCTACATGCTCTGGAGCGGGCTGATCTTGATCCCGTTGTTCGTGTTGGTCACGTTCGTGTTCCTCGTGTAAGCGATCGAACGAACAACGGTACCTGTGGAAAGGTCGGTTTCCCAGGGCTGCCGAAATAGGCGAGAAATCGCATATAATATTTCGGCAGTCGATATCCGGCCGGGCATTGCTTATCGAGTAAAGGGATACGGCACTGTGGAGCCCCGCCGAATGGTGGGGCTCCCGCCGTTTGAACACGCGTGCGCTACGATTGCGTCGGCACGGCGGATGGGGAAAATTCGTCCACGATGTAGGTAACGGGAACGGAAAGCAACAATCGTGCCTTATCGATACGTTCGGAAGAACACGGAATTCGAGAAGCTGTGTCGCGACCTGCGGTCGGCACGTCGTATCGCCGTTGATACGGAATTCGTCGCTGAGAATTCTTACTTGCCGCAACTCTGTCTGATTCAATTGTCGCTCGACGACCAATTGTTGGTCGTCGACCCGCTCGCCGTGGACGGCGTTCAGAGGTTTTGGGAAGCCCTGGTAGAAACCGACGGTGAAGTCATTCTCCACGCGGGACGCGGCGAGCTGGAGTTTTGTTATCGGGCCGTGCGGAAGTTTCCGCGGCGAATCTTCGACGTGCAAATTGCGGCGGGAATGACCGGTCACGAATACCCTGCCGGATACGCGAATTTGGTGTCGAAACTGCTCGACGAAAAAGCGGGACGCCACGAAACACGCACCGACTGGAGACGACGCCCCCTCACGGATCGGCAAATCGAATATGCGCTCGACGATGTTCGCTATTTACCGCGGATGCGGGACGTGCTGCATCTGAAGCTCGTCGAGTGGAATCGAGAGGCGTGGCTCCAGGAAGAGATCGATCGGCGAAACGCCGAGATCGTCAAGCACTACCGTGGTACCGATCGCTGGCGCATCTCCGGCAACCGCAGTCTCTCCCGACGCGGCCTGGCGATCGTACGCGAGCTGTGGAAATGGCGAGAAGAGCGCGCCGCACGGCTCAATCGGCCGCCGAGAACGATCTTGCGAGACGATTTGATCGTCGAGTTGGCAAAACGCGAGTCGGCGGAACCGAAACACATTCTGGCGGTACGGGGGCTGGGATATCCTCGCTTTCGAAAACTCGTCCCCGAGATTTCGGCGGCTATCAACCGGGCGCTCGCATTGCCGGATCATGAGTGCCCCAAACCGCGCTTCCGCATGCACGCGCCCCATCTTCCCCTGTTGGTCCAGTTCTTGTACGCTGCCCTGGGCAGCGTATGTCGGCGGGCGGGCGTTTCGCCCGGCTTGGTGGGAAGTCCCAACGACGTGCGAACGTGGTTGGGGTTTCGATTGCACGAGTTCGA
>CAYVVR010000316.1:0-5262 GCA_964454655.1 uncultured Planctomycetaceae bacterium
GAAACGGCAATCGCGGCCTTGGATGCCGGTTCCGAGCATGCCGAGTGGCAAGTGGCCGCCGTTTGGACAAGCGACATGCAGGATAACGAGGCAGGCTTCCTATCGTGCGTGGCCGCGGCCTCCGACCACGCCCAAATAGTCGCCGCTGCGTGCCGGCTGTTGCGAAAGGTAACCGCGTATGCACTCGGAGACCTGCGTGCTTGGTCGGCCGACCTTCCTTTGGCGCCGTCCAGAGAAACGCCCTTTCGCCGTCGCGTTTGGGAAGCCTGCCGAACGATTCCGTTCGGGCAGGTCCGAACGTACCGCGAACTTGCCTGCGAGATCGGATCGCCGCGTGCCGCCCGCGCGGTAGGTGCCGCACTAGGAGCGAACCCGTTACCGTTGGTGATCCCTTGCCATCGCGTTGTCCGCGGCGACGGCACCCTGGGCGGCTACTCGGCACCGGGGGGACTCGCAGTGAAATCGTGGCTGCTGGCCTTCGAAAAGGAGTGTCTACAAAAAACCTGAATCAAAATCGGGTCGGAAAAGGAGTCGAGCAGGGGATGAATCGCAATGCACAAACCACCTCATCTTGCCCTGTTTCTCTTGCCACCATCGCCTTGCCCAGGCTAACCTAGTCAGACAACCGAATTTTGTGCAAGATATGATAGATTCAATTTGATCGTCGTTTCCCATTCACCCCGAACACCACATCGCGCTCATCAGGGCGCACCAGATCAAATCGGCGAGCTAGAATTGGTACGAGAACGCCAAGATCAGCCTCGGGGAGAGTTTTCTCGGATGGATTCCAGACCGGTCTATTTGGAACGTAGGGCCAACGGAAGTTTGTTGGTGCGGGTGCGCTCGGGCGAACGGAACGGCGTCAAGCTGCCGGACGCGGTCTTTACCTTTAATTGCGGGGATCCACAGTTCGAATACTGGGCCCAATTGCTTCAAGACCGTGAATCGCTGAAGCTCGATCAAGTAAAACTCCCTTGCTGATCCTCCGCTGCGGCAAGAACACGGCAATGGGGTCGCGAGACCGATTGCCGTCGCGCCGCATTGTTCGAGCGACGAGCCGTTTTCTCTCTTCGCCGATCCCCGGCCAAGCCGTTACCGGCAATTTTCTTATCCGCAGTCCACCGGCTGCCCCCTACCGGCGGTTGCCGCGCGTTGCCTTCAGCCGCGAATTGTTCCCGAAACCCCACCGCCCGCTCTTCATCCAACAGAAAGCATTTCTGTTTTTGTCATCGCGACAAGTTGGGCCTGCCAAGCCGTTGCATCGGATTTTCCTCGCATCTATGCTCGAACAGCGTCAGCGACATTTTTCTTTTTTGCTGTCGTTATCGAATGAACGTTTGGTTCCACCGGGAGCATTCCGATGCCACACAACGCTTCTCGCCCGCAATCGTCGGCCAAGCCCGACACCACCGCCTCGCGTCGCGCTTTTTTGGCCGCCGGCACGGCCGCCGTCGTCGGTGCCGCCGGTTCCCAAACCGGGTACGCAGCCCCGAAGGTTCCGAGCATTTTTGATACGCCCGGCCCTGATTACCGCATCGAGAACGACCGCATTCATCAGTCGGTATTCTCGTGGTGCTTTGATCCGATGCCCGTGAAGGATCTGATTCATGCGTGCCACAAGATGGGCATCAAGGCCATGGACGTGCCCGAAGAGTACTACCCGCTGCTGAAAAAATTGGGCATGAAACCGGCCATGACATCGGGCGGCGATTATCGCGAAGGCCCCACCGATCCCGAACAGCACGAAAAAGTCATCGCCGACCTGAAACACGGCATCGACGCAGCCGCAAAGTGGGGAGCCGGAAAAGTCTTAGCGTTCACGGGCATGCGACAACCGGGATTGACCGATAAGCAACTCGCCGACAATTGCGTTCGCTGCTGGAAGAAGGTCATCCGGTACGCCGAAGAGAAGAACGTGGTGATCTGCCTGGAAATTCTCAACACGCGAGACGACAGCCACCCGATGAAGGGGCATCCCGGCTACTTCGGCGACGATGTCGAACTATGCGTCGATCTCATTCGGCGCGTCGATTCGCCCAATTTTCAGCTCTTGTTCGACATTTATCACGTCCAAGTCATGAACGGCGACGTGATTTCCCGCATCCGCCAATACAAAGACATCATCGGGCATTATCATGTGGCCGGTGCACCGGGCCGCAACGAACCCGATGAAACCCAAGAGATCTTCTACCCGGCCATCATGCGGGCAATCCTGGAAACGGGTTACGAAGGATACGTGTCGCAAGAGTTCATCCCCACTTGGGAAGATAAACTGGCTGCTCTGCGCAAAGCCGTCAAGATTTGCGACGTCTGAGCAAAACCAAGGTTTATTCCCATCCCCGTACGGTCTCGGTCCCGGTGTGTTTCCCGCACCGGGACTTTTTTCGTCGGCGCTGCTCACTTTTTCGGAGGGCAAACGGTTGAATGCGAAACGCCGAATCCGTCTTTCGTCGCCTCAACTAAATCGGTAGACTTCTGCATCGAAATCGTCCTAATTGACCGGTCGGCGAATGTGCGCCGACGACTTGGGGCATGAACACCGTCAACCGGAAATCCATGGAGGGAACCGGTGAGCACGAACACGAACCGTCTCGACCTTGCCGTCGCCGTGTTGGCGTTGGATGAACAAGATACGATCGCCGCGACGATCGAGCAGGCCAAACGCATCGCCGACGGTGTGTACGTCCTCGATTGCGGTTCGCGCGATGCCACCGCCGAAATCGCCGAACAGTTGGGGGCCACGGTCGTCTCGACGAACTGGCCGTTCAGCTTTGCAGCGGCCAGGAACACGCTACTGGCCGAAATCCCGCTCGAATATCGATACGTACTTTGGCTGAACGCCGGCGAAACATTCGGTCACGAAACGGAATCCCTCTTAAGCCAATTCCTGAAAGCCGAGGCCGAACCCGACAAGGCGTACTCGATCATGGTCGAGGTTCCGCCGGTGGTGCCCGACGGGACGCCCGAACAAGTTCTGCAATTGCGTCTTTTCCCGCATCGTCCGGGAATCCGCTTCGTCGGACGCGTCGGTGAAACGGCGACTGCTTCGTTGCGGCAGTTGGGCATCAAGCAAGATATGGCTCCGGGCCGGATCGTCTGTCATCCGCGGCGCCATACGGCGGTTTGGAAAGCCCGTCGAGCGCAACGCAATCTCCATCTGGCGACATTGGAATCGCCAGATCCCAAGAATCGTCCGGCACGTATTTGGCGCATCATGGGAGAAGCCCTATGCGACCTCGGCCACACCGCGGCCGCGTGCGAGGCATTCCGAGAAGCGATCTCGTCGGCCGAAAAAGGTTCGACCGAACAACTAGAAGCCTACTACGGACTGCTGGCCACGATGGACAGCGACCCCAACTTGCACGGCCGACGAATTGCCGCGTGTCTGGAAGCCTTGGACGTCTTCCCGTTGGACGCCCAGTTGCTTTGCCTCATGGGGAAGTACTTGCAGAATGCCGATCGAATCGATCTTGCGGTGCGTTCCTACGAGCTTGCCGTCACGTACGGGCAAGTCGATCTCGAAACGTGGCACTTGCAAGAAATCGCAGAATTGGCGTCGGTTTGTTGGGCACTCGCATTACAACTTTCCGGTGAACACGACAAAGCCGAAGCCGTGTACCGCGATGCGTTGGAGCGATTTCCGAACTCCCAACGAGTGCGTCGCCGAGCCGCCGAACACTTCATCAAGCAAGGTCGCGTGGAAGAGGCGCTCGCGGCGGCGGAGGGCTTGGCCGCCACGGACGATGAACGCGAAGCCCTGTTTCAAGCCGTTCGGGGTGGTTGCGCGGCCGTACGCCGCGATTGGAAAGAAGCGCTCGCCCGCCTGCAAACAGCCTATCTCGCCGGGTGCCGCCATCCCATCTGCTTGCGATGGTTGGCCGTCGTTCTCTTGTCGCTGGGTGAAACCCGGTCGGTCGTACCGATCCTCGAACAATGGATCGCCCAAGAACCGCAAACACCGGAGCCGCGTGCTTATCTCGAGGCAATTCGGAAACAAGGCGACAATCGTCCGGAAACGAAGCCGGAAACCACGACCGTTTCCGTCGAACCGCCCACCGACGAAGTCGCAGGTGAAATGACGGAGGTTCCCGAAGGGCCGGTCGTCGAAGCGACCGCGATGGCCCCCACCGAAGGATCGGCCGTCGTCGCCGAAACGCCGATCGACCAGGACGAAGAATTCACCACCACGACTACGGTATCCGGGGCGTCGGCAACGGAAAGTCACGACACGATGGAGCCTTCCCAACCCAAACAGGAACCGACGGAGAAATCACCGCCGCGTCGTTCGCGACCGGCCAAGCCCCATGTGTCGTTCGATGCAAGCCCAAACACGGTGGCCTCTGAAAAATCCCCCAACTAAGCGGGGCGTGTTCGGCATAACCGGCACGGTCATCGCTGGGTTTTCAGGATTGCCCAGCCTTGCGTTTTACCTATTTTGACATTGCCGGGAATATGAACAACAGTTATGTACGGAGCAGGGATGGCTCCAGACCTTGAATCAGGCTTTCTCACCCCCGTGTTTGGGGCAGGGACATTCTACCTGGATGTCCTTGCCCTTTTTTGTTTCTTGCCGCTGTTGCGCGACGTTTCGGCCCTTTGCTCAAGGTGCCGCGTTCCCCAGCCCCCTCGATCGTGCTACAGAAAACTGTCGCCGACAAGTCGCCGGTTCTGTTCAAGAGGCCCCTTGTGAGGGATAATCAGAAACTTTCGGCCGTTCAGCGACATTGCCAAAGCCGCAACCCGTCGGAGGTCGCCCGACGTCCCACGGATTGCCGGTTCTCGTTCGTCGTCAAGCAACACGAAGTCCTATCGGTTCAGCGGGTGGAACAAACCATGGCAGCGATCTTGGAATTAACGTCTCCTACCGGCAGCGGTGTGGATTGTGACCGCGAGAATCGAGTAGTCGCGCCGCTTGGCACTTCTCCGGCCGAACCGGGTGGTCGGGCGCCGGATGCGTGGTCCTCGTTCTTCCCGGAAAACGACGACATCGACGACGATTTCGACGAATTCGACGACGACGATTTCGACGACGACTTCGACGACGACTTTGAATTCGAAGCCGAGTACGAGCGGGAAATCGAACGCGAATTCGAAGAAATCGACGAAGAAGAGGAAGCGGCGGAGGAAGAAGAAACACCGGTCGACGACGACATCGACGTCGATGATGAAGACCTGGACGAAGACGTCGACGACGATCTGGTCGACGACGATGACGACCTCGACGACCTCGACGACGATGACGATCTGGACGACGACTTGTAG
>CAYVVR010000317.1:0-5252 GCA_964454655.1 uncultured Planctomycetaceae bacterium
TCTCACGAGTTCCTCGAAAGAGGGGTGATGAGCGGCAAATCGGTCGGGGCCAAAAAGAGGGGGGCGGGAAAGTTGGCGTGCAGCGACGCTCGGCATGAAGCGGAGATCGCTATTCCGCGGCCACCGGAACGTCGGCCAGGCCCACTTCCAGGGTCAACGGGCCCCATGGGCTGGTAAACGAGATGACCAACGGAGTGACGTTCGAAGGGAAGTGGACGTCGTGGTCTGTGCCCGTAATGACGTTGGGGAGACTGACGGCGAGATTGAATTCGCTCAATTGCGCCTTTGCGGCTCCGGCCACCATGTTGGTCAATTCGCCGACGGCATCGAGAACATCTGCGTCAAGCTCGGTCGTTTCCATCATCAGCATCGTTGAGGCGGCCTTGAGTGCGACGTCCCGCGACAGGGACAGGACCACCGTTCCGACCGTGTCGCCGGTTAGGCCGATCACTCCGCTGATTTCGTGAGAGGCTTTCGAACCGTTCTTCAAGCTCAATTCCCCACGATGCACCTCGCAATTGAGCATCGTGGCGAATGTGTCCTTGAGCGATTGAATGAACGGATTGACGAGTTCTACCCGCATCCGGCTACCTCGATCCGTGTGGCAGGAGTCGACGGAGTTCGTGCGATCTTCAGTTGCTCGCGCCCGCCGACGCGACTCGGTGCGGCAAAACCGCACGCGGTCGGCTGCCGGGGAGCATCGCATCCTATATGTCGGGCGCTCATTCAATCGTAGGTCGTCGGTATCATATGGCAAATTCGGATACCGACAGCAAAAGCAGGATTTGCTCGCAGGCGAATCAGGATGTCCTCATGATCGGAGGAACACGAAAAATCGGCCCTGTGGAACATCAGAAGGGCGGTCCGTCGAGGGAGAAAAATATCGAGAATGATTTTTTCGTGCCGGTTTTCGCCGATGCACACTCCTGGGCGTAAAGAGAGCGCTCGGACGATGGGCTAGGGCGTGTACGTGCACGATGCGGCAAATCCTCCGGATTCGCGAAGGCGTATCCGCAGGGATCGGATCATGCCGCGTGTGCGGGGGGAAAGGGATGCGAGAAATTGGGTGAGAAGGTGTCGGCAAAGCAGCTCCGAGGTCGTGTTTTCGACCGGCAACAATACGACGTCTTCTCGAGGGAACATCCAACGCTTGGCACCGAACGTGACCTCCACACCTTGATCGGTTTGCCGGACGTCGATGAGATGGCCGGTTTCGGGGAGTAACACCTTGTGATCCCACGATTGGACGAGCCGGTGCAACACGTCTTCGGCTTCAAGGAAATCGATCCCGTAGCCGTGGGGCCCCATCTGCGTGGAAATGAAAGCATCGACAGTGTAATCGTGTCCGTGTACGGGTTCGATCGTTTGCGTATCGAAGGCGATGAAGTGGGCCGCGCTGAACCGTAGTTTCGGCGAGGCGATTTCGATCTCGTACGACGGATGGAAAGACGATGCAGAATCGGACATAGGGCTTGACGGCCTTTGCGCCGGTTCCAAAGTGGTCGGTCGTGGGCATTGGATGGGCAACGGGGATCGCCCACCTCGCGAACCGTATTGTACGAAAAATCGTCCGTCCCTCCGATCCGGAGACCGGTGGAACGGACGTGTTCTTTTGCACTTCGAAGATCAGAATCAGACAGACTTACTCAACAGGGCCGGCCGCGGGCATCCCGCCCTTGCGGTGTTTGCGGCGGTCGAGTTCACGACCGACGGCCTGGCTGACACGATCGGCCGTTCGATTGATGACCGTCACGAGATCGGCGTCGAGATCCTCGATCTTGATGACCTTTCCGCCGCGAAGAGAGACGAGCACACGGCAGTGCTTGTCGACACCCCCTTTCGGACCATTCACGTCTTCCAAGACCACATCCACCGAGTGAATCCAGCCGTTGAACTGCCCGAGGGCGAAGTTCATCCGGCGGTCGAGAAGATCTCGGGTAGTGGAATCGAGATTGACGTGACGGGTCTGGACTCGAAGTTCCATGTCGACCTCCATTTGAGCCGTGGAAAAGAACCCATGCGCCCCGAAAGGCGCGTCCAAAAAAACTATACGGCCAAACCCCAAAGGGGACAAATGGCAGATCTCCCCAATTCTCATTATAGTTGAGGGTGCAACCCGGCAAACAATTTGTCACCCCCCAAGCAAAGGGGAGCGTGCCTACGTATCTAGATGCCCAAGCGGCTCGTCGGGTTATCGATTTTGCCGATTTTCTGCGGAAACTTGTCCCGGGCTTGAGAGATGAGATCGACCGTGTGACGGAATCCCGCTTGGGGGTGTATATTCAGGCAGAACGCGGAATGTTTCCAACTTCGCTCTGGACCGCGGGTTCGGGAAGCAGACGAAAAAGATATGTTTGGCGGTCGTGATTGAGAGCATGCCGATGCCCCCCACTGCGACGATGCAAAACGGAATAGTATGCAGACCCTCGCTGCGGACGAACGTGTTGTGCGTGTTCGTGGCCGTCGTAGCGGGCGTGGTGATCGCCGGCGAATCGCACGCCGAGCGCCTCGATCTGTCGTATTTGCCGAACGACACTCGTTGGGTTTTGCATTTGGACATCGACGCGTTGAAAGACGCCGAGTTGACCCGCACGATCTTGCTTCGCGTGTGGGAAAAGGATCCCTCGCATCGAGAAATCCGCAATGTTGCCACCCTGCTGGGGATTGATTTGGGCGAGGATTTGCACTCGGTGACGTTTCTGGGGAGGAATTTCGATCCCGACGACGGTGCAATGCTCGCGCACGTCGAGTTGGAGCAAAAACGGGTGCTCGCCCTTTTCCAATTGCGAGACGACTATCGCGAGGAAACCTACCGGGAACGCACGATTCACGTATGGAACGACGACAATTCCTCTCGTCGGTTGTACGGGGTTTTCCTGGATGACGACCGAATCATCGTCGGGCACGATCGCGATACGGTGAAAGCCGTGTTGGATGTGGTCGCCGGTGCGGCACCGTCGTGGGCGCGATCCAGCCCGGACGACGATCTGGCCGTTCCGCCCGGCACGATCGTGCACTTGTGGTTTGAAAAGGTGAGCGGTGTCCGACTACCGTTCATGTCGCCGTTGATCCGCCGTGTTCAGCATGCAACCCTGATGATCGGTGAGTCGGGCCAAGAGGTGTTCGTCGAGGGGATGGTTCGCCTGGAATCGGCAAGTACTGCGGTCGATCTGCGCGACGCATTGACCGGTATCGTCGCAATCGGCAAGCTCCAGTTCGCCGACGAAACCGACGTTGTGGCCCTGTTGAATCTCGTTCGCCTTACAGTGTCGGGGAACGTAGTGACGGGGATATGGCGGGCGCCGCGTCAGAGTGTCGCCGATTTGCTCACGAAGCATTTTGGCGACGTCGTTGCACCGGATGCCGACCAGGGAAACAGGGAGAAGTGATCGCTAGAGCGGAATGCATCCGTCGAGATCGATATAGCTGATGCCGATCGAGCGTGCGTTGAGAACGTTGACGGACGAAGAATTGGTCGCCCTTGCGCAAGACGGCGGAATGGCGGCTTTCGAGGAACTCGTGCGCCGATACCAAGTGCCTGTCTTGCATTTTTTGATGCGAAAGGCCCAAGATCGGCACGAAGCGGAAGACCTGGTTCAAGAAACGTTCGTGCGGGCGTTCCGGAAATTGCACCTGTGTCGAACGGACGGCAGTTTTCGGCCGTGGTTGTTCACCTTGGCCCATCGCGTCTTGTTGAACGCTCAACGCAAACGCCGGCCGGTGGCCAACGACGCCGCGTTCGAGGGACGACCGGCCGAGGTTGAAGATCCCTCGGGTGCGATCGAAACTCACGATTCGGGGCGGTTCCTTTGGGCGACCGCCGCTGAAGTGTTGGCCGAGGAACAGTTTACGGCCTTGTGGCTGTTTTATGTCGAAGACATGAGCATTCGAGACGTTGCCGCTGTGCTCGACATGTCGGAAACGGCAGTGAAGACGTCGTTGTTTCGTGCCCGACGAAAACTAGTGCCGTACTTGCAGCGATTCGATCCGACTCCGCCGCGACGGAGTGAGCCGAAAACCGCTTCCCGCTCGAGTAGGGAATAGAGGTGGCCATGAATATCGACGAACGACAAAGCGAAATCGAATTGGCTGAGCGTCTGAAGGCGGAAGCCGAATATCTGCGGCCGGCCTTTTCTGAAGATCGCCAAGAGCAGATCATGGCTGCCGTGTATCGCGAGGTCAGTCGGCGTTCGCGGCGGCGATGGAACTTCGAGACGATGCCGGTTTGGGTGGGTGTGCTCACCGGAATGACGTTGGGAATCGTCTTGATGGTCGGCATCTTGTCGTTACTGCACCGAAACGGCGACGCTTCGCGACCGGTTGCGGGGGAAAGCAACGTTCCTGCCGTTTCTCCCACATTCCCGGCACAGGTCGAGTCGGAGTTGGCTGCGACCGACGTGCAGGGCACGGCGGTGGTGACCGATCCCATCGAACCGATCGAAGCGTTTGCGAGGGCTCCACAGCGAGCCGCGGAAGAGCTTTCGTCGGCGGTGGAGCAACGATTGAAGTCTTCAAATTGGGGCGGACTCGACAACGACGCCGAAACGGCCAAGCGATTCGTTCGCAGCAAGTTGTCGTTGGGGTTGATTGCCGCAGGAGGCAATTGAAGCCTTTCCCGGCCGGTCGTCTCAAGGGGACGCCGTGCCTTTGACGCGGAAGTCGATCGACGCACGCCCGATGCGGTCGCTGTTGACATCGACGACGGTCAAGCGAAGCGTGTGCTTCCCGGTCGAGATGGATTCCGGCAACGCGAACTGGCAACTGATGAAGAAGTCGCGTCGGCGTCCGCGGCAGAATTCTTCGGCCGAAGGGTACTCGTAGTCGGCGATGCGGCGTCCCTCTTCGTCGAAGATTTCGTAGCTGCATCGCCACGCCGTGTGGTAGCCCTTGGGAGAGGCGACGGCTTCGAGGTTCTCCACCTCGGCATAGAGCAGCACTTTTTGGCCGGGAGAAAACTCGTACTTGTCGAACGGTGTGTAGACTCCCCAGCTTTGCACCGACGTCACGAACGCGAGGTTCTTGATCGTTACCTCGCATCGTTCTCCGAGACGCACGGCCGCATGAAGGACGTGGTCGCGAGCTTCGGCCAATTGCCCGGCCGAAGGTTTTTCGACCGACAGATCTTCCAGGAGCGAATAGACGAAAAACTGGGTGCTCCAGTAGTCCTGTAATGCCGGGTCGATGCCGGTGATCGGATCCATCGATTCGTCGCGGCGTCCCAGGGCGGCTTGGAGAAGACGCAGCTTTAATTG
>CAYVVR010000318.1:0-5210 GCA_964454655.1 uncultured Planctomycetaceae bacterium
GCCGATCGTCGTGCCGTTGACGCCGCCGTCCACCGAGATCATGACGCCCTCGGGGGCCGCTTGTCGTAGTTCCCGAATCTTGTCGAGGACCGACTCCTGGAACGATTGGCCTCCGAAGCCGGGCATCACGCTCATCGCCAAGACCAGATCGCACGCATCGAGGTACGGGATCACCGCTTCGGCCGGGGTGGGCGGATTCAGCGACAGCCCCGGCCCGGCCCCCAGCCGGCGGATCTTTTCCAAGAGCGGACGCGGCTCGGGGACGGCCTCGATATGGATCGTCAGGTAATCGGCGCCCGCCTCCCGAAACGCTTCGACGTAGCGATCGGGTTCCGAGATCATCAGGTGGACGTCCAGCGGCAAGTCGGTCGCCCGCCGAACCGCCTCGACGATCGGAATGCCGAAGCTGATATTGGGGACGAAGTGACCGTCCATGATGTCCAAGTGCAGGAATCTCGCCCCGGCCGCTTCGAGCTGCTCGATCTCTCGCGCAAGGTAGCGGAAATCGGCCGCCAACAGCGACGGCCCGATCATCGAATAACCGGCTTGGTAATCGGCGTACAGCCGCGAAGTACTCATGGAACGTGTCGGACGAAATACCGTTTCGAGACGAGACTGCCCCTTCACCGCACACGATGTCGATCACTTACGATCCATCCATTGCTATCCTCTGGGCGTCGATAAGTCAATCGCTCATCCCAGGGTGATTAATTCTTATAGGGGGCGTGTCGCCACCCGTATTTTATCGGTGATCGGGGCTGGAATGTGGATCGTACGTTCGATTTTCCGTTGCCGTACGGCGGCGGAATCTTCCTTTAGCATCGGCCGAAACCACCGCGCTTTGCCAGTTTGTGTTTTTGTGTCGTAAGTCTTTGTGAATAGTCGAGTTGCGTCGAACAGTCGGGTTCAAGTTTCGGGGGTTTGCGATCCGACATCGCCGGGCGTCGGCGTGTCGGAATCGATCTGGGGAAGCTCGTCGAGGCTGTCGATGCCCATCAATTCCAGGAACCGATCGGTCGTCCGGTAGACTGCCGGCTCGCCGCGTTTTTCCGATTTTTCGACCGTCAGCAGGTTGCGGCGTACGAGTTGAGAGAGGACGCCGCCGGAAGGTTTGCCGCGCAGCTCCGAGACCTCTTTCGCCGAGATCGGCTGGCGGTAGGCGACGATCGCCAGCGTATCGACGGCCGACTGCGTGAGCCGCGCTTCGCGAATCTTGCCGAAGAAGCGTTGCCGGATCGCGTCGAATTCTTCGCGCAGCGTCATCCGGTAGCCGCGCCCGTCGTGCACGATGTGGTACGGGCAGCCGTCCGCGGCGTAACGACGGTTCAGCTCACCGACCAACGAGGCGACCTCGGAGGGATCGACGTCGCGCATGACGGCGGCGGCTTCGCGAGCCGAGAGGGGTTCGTTGCCGGGACTGCCCACGAACAGAATCGCCTCCAAGATGCTTAACGGTGAGATCGCCACCGTGGGCAAAGGCGATTCGTCCGTCGATTCCGACGGCGCGGGGGACGCTTCGTCTTGAGCGGCTTCGTCGGTGGACGGCACATCGTCGGCGGGTTCCCGCGCAGGCGGTTTCCGTCCCGTCGCTTGGGCGAACGCGTCGCTGAGGGCTTCCAGCGAGACCGCCTCGGGTGGCGGCATCTCGGGCGTCGGATCCGGTTCGGCCATCGGAAACTGCACAATATAGGCAAAGGAAGGCGCCGACGCGCAACGTTGCGGTCGGCGCAGGAATCATATCGGGCAGTTTACTCGATTATCCGCTTCAGCAGGAAGCCTTTTTCGACGTTCAAGTCCTCGCCGCGTAGAAAGCCCATCGGCAACGACCGATCGAACAGGAAGAACATTCGGTGGCGTTTGATCTCGCCCGTGTCGCTACCCAGTTCTTGGCCCAGCATGTACCCGTCGGGATAGATCTCGGCCACCTCGGCCGGCGTCATCGTGCCGTCGGGCCCCGCGGCAGGCACCGGTTCGACTTCGAAGTAGCCGACGGTGATCCACACCGCGTACACGTTGCTACGCGTGGTCGTCAGGTTCCCCAGCCGCATCAAGTGCTGATAGCGGAAGAACGGGTTGCGATCGGCGTTTGCGAACTCGTAGGCGTGGTTCGTAGCCGCCGTAACCGTAGGATCGATCCACGATTGCGGCACGAACAACGGTCGGTTCTGGTACCCGAAGTCCGTCGGATCGGGAGCCGGACGTAACAACGTCGCGTTGACTTCGTGTTGAACCAGGTCGCGCAACGTCGGTTCGGCGCCGAGCGGCGAGGTGGGCGGCACGTTCGTCGCGCCGCCGAACGACCGGAACGGGTTCGCGAACCGTGTCGGGTAGTTCGGGTTCAGGGCCGTCAGCGGATTCCCCGACGCGTCGGGATAACCGCGACGGCTGCGCAGGAACTCGGCGAACGGTGTCCGCGAGTCGCTGGTGTCGGGTTGGTTCAACAAGCCGCGCCATACCGCCTCGCTGTAGATGGTGTTCAGGTTGATGCGTCCCGGTTCGCGGTACGCGTCGATGAAGTTGTACGGCGGGGCGAAGCGGTGCCCGCTGCCGGGCAAGCCCGCCGGTGCCGCAGCCGCCGGGTTCAATACCAACTCGGTGCCCGTGAAGGGCGATCGGGTGCGGACGAACTCGAGCAACCGATGGAATTGCGGAGCGCCCGGTGTGGTCGCACTCGAATCGAGAGAGTGGAAGAAGTTCCACAAGTGCGGGAACGGGTCGGCCATCGGGCCGTTCGGCGCGTTCGCCGCCGGCGGGGCGACGAGCTGATGCTCGTACACGTTCGGATCGGGATCGGGAGTCGCCGATTCGCGGTTTACGATTCGGTAATACTTCGCATAGTTCGCCTCGTCGTAGGCCAGCAGTCGTGACGATCGGTGCCCCGGCACCAGCAAGAGTTCCAAGGGCGAGGTGAACGGCCGATTGAACCACGTCAGCCACGGGAACGGATGGTGCGGCTCGCCGGCGTAAATCGGCGTCGGCGGTGCCGAACCGTCGCGCGGCGTCGGGTCGAAGAACTCGTTGAGGTAGCCGAGCGTGTGTTTCAACTGCCGGTTGAATCCGGCTGCGGCGATCGTCGAAGGATCGTCGACGACTTCCTTGTAGCCGGGCTCTTGTTTCCACAGAATCCAGGCATCGACCGTGTTCGCATCGGTCAGGTCGGGGTCGTCGTTCGACTCACCGCGTTGCCGGGTGTGGAACATGATGTCTTCGTTGGCCGGGAAGCGGGCGGAGCCGTCGGCCAGGAAATCGGGTTCCGACATCGGCATCCGGCTGTTGAACACCGTCAAATCGACCGGCTCGCTGTCGATGGTCCGGTACGGGTTCAAGTACGGATCGTACGGTTCGAGCGGGTTCGCCAACCGCTGAAGATGCACGATGCGGAACTTCGTCTTCGTGGTCGTGCGGCCGAACAGCTCGTCCCACGTTTCGCCGGGATCGAGGTCCGTCCGTTTTGCGTCCAACGGTTGGTCGATGGCCTGCGGGTTACCGGCGTCTTCGTAGCGACCGGTGGCCGGATTGTACTGGATCGGCTGCCCCGACTCGTCGACTTCTCCGGCTTCCAAGGGCGCGTAGCCGCCGTTGGCCGGTTCCGAGACGCTCAGCCGCAAATCGACGTCGCCGATTCCCGAGAACACGAAGCCCCGGTCGATGACGATTCCCACCGGCTGCTGGATTCCCGCCGGCGGCGCGGTGTTGTTGTTCACGATCTGAACGTCGGTCGGATCGATGCGGATGTACCGATCGTTGTTCGGGTCGGGTGGGAAAGTGTTGATGCCGATGAACGTCACATTGCCGTCGGGCGGGCCGCCGGGACCGATTACCGCGTACCGGCCGGGCAAGATCTTGCCGATGGTTGCCGCATTCGCCGCGCTGGGATGATACGCCACCAACGTCTTGGTCGGGTCTTCGACCGGATACGATGTGACCACGGTATCGTCGGCAAAGTAAACCAGCCGCTCGATCGTCGGACGCTGCGTCGGATCGGGATCGTCCGGGTCGGGTTCCAGCGTAAAGCCGCCGGGACCGGGCGGGCTGGGAGCCGACGGATCGGTCTCGCTGGGCTTCGCGATCGCCAGTCGCCAGACCGGTGTTCCCGAAGCGTTCACTTTCGCCAGATCGACACCCGGCGCGTTGGCCGGGCTGGTTTTCGCGGGCGTGTCGAACTCGGCGGCGGGTGGTTCGTTTTCAGGCCAAGGATTGTACAGCTCGACGAACAACGATCCTTGCGGACGGAACTGTTGATCGAAATCGATGATTTGATCGCCGAACGGTCCCGGGTTCTGATCTTCGCCGTCGCTGGGTTGCGGCGGATTGACGGCCAACCCGAAGTCGGGCAAATCTTCCGTCCGGCGGTCGTGGAAGGCCAGCGTTTCGGTGATCAACAGCTCGGGACGCTCGCATCCCCACACGGTGTGCGTTTCGTACAGAGTCGCATCGAACGCCGGATCACCCGGCCCCGGCGGCGGGTTCCAGCCGTTGAAGGGATCTTCGTCGAAGACGAACCGCGTCATGATCGAGTCGCGGTCGCGGAAGTCGGCCACGTTGACCGCCCATTGGGCGATCATCCGAGCGGTGGCGAGCGAGCTGCCCGTCAGCTCGTCCAGGTAGTCGCGGTCGCAAAGGGCCATCGTCAACACGTACAGGTGCCGCGCGTACAAGATGCGAGGGTCGCGATCGGCGGTGGGAACCGGGTTCGACGGATCTTGGTCGACGACGCCGTTACGGTCGTAGTCTTGAAGGGGCGTGTTCAACGGCCCGCCCGGCGACGAATAGGCCACCATATCGACCCCGCTGATCGCTTCGCCGGGATCGTCGACGACGTTGTCGCCGTCGTTGTCGCGGCCGTCGCCGAAAGGTCGATTCAGGTCGAATCGCAATCCGGCTTGCAGCTCCGGCGGCATCAGGTCGAGCAACTGTTGCGGGGTCAGGCTGTTTCCGAATACGTCGGAAAGGTGGGTCGGCGTACCACCGCTGCGCGGCGTGTCGGTGCGCCACGGCTCGCTCCCGGCCAAGGCGGGAACAGGCACGTCCCAGCTTTCGGTGGTGATTTCATGCCGATGGGCTTGAAGCCAGGCCTGAAGATCGGCCGGTGCCGTGGGCACGTACACCAGCTTCAGCAGGCGGTCGGGTAAGCCGGCCGAATCGGCATCGTACGGACGCAGCAACGCTTCGAGTTCTTCGGGGGTGAAGGGAGCATCGATGCCCACGGT
>CAYVVR010000319.1:0-5203 GCA_964454655.1 uncultured Planctomycetaceae bacterium
GCATAAGCGGCCAACAAACGGGCTTCGTACGATGCGGCATCGCGTCGATGAAACTCGATACATTCCTCCAACACGGTGATCGCCTCGTCATACTTCCCCAAGGCCATCAGGCATTTGCCTAGTTGAAGCAGAGCGAGCGAATTCCGGCGTTTCGTCTCATTGAGCAAGTATTCTCGCAAGGCACGTGCCGCGCGGCTGTAACATTTTCCGGAAACGTAGCATTCGGCCGCGTTCCACAAATCGTCGGCATAGAACCGTGTCGTCACGCGAATGATGGCCAGACGGGCGAACGCGTCGCCCGCAAGACGGTGCTGCCGCCTCGCCTGTTTCAACAGGCTCTCGACCTGGTCTTTGTGAGCCGTCTGCGCCTGTTCGATCAACAGGTCCCCCCATTCCCGATGGGCGGTGGCCTCCATTTCGTAGACTTGCGACGCCGGCAAAGCGGGACGCACGACATCGGTCAACGCCAAACACCGGTCGTACTTGTGCGCGGCGCGGTACGCGTCGTATGCATCGCGAACGGCACTGCGAACTTCTTCAAGCGTCACCCAAGGGCTTGAGAATTCATCTTCCGGCGGCATCGTGGCCATCACGTGGGAAAACTCGGTGAGCGCCTCGTCGTCGCGTCCCAACCGACGCGCCAAATCGGCCGCTCGGAATTCCGCCGCCCATGCGGCTTGCGACTGCGGATACCGCCGCCACGTGCGTTGAAATTGCTCGATCGCCTGCTCGTACTGCTGGGCCAGTTTGTAACACTCACCCGCCAAGTACATGGCCTCGGGCGCAACTTCTTCCCCTAACCGGTCGCGTTGTTGCGCTTCCTGGAATAGCGCAATCGCTTCATCCAACAAGGCCTTCCGCCGGTCGGTCAGACTCGAATCACTTTCCTCTTGCGATTCTGCCGCCGGCGCCTCTGCCTGCAACATTTTCAAACGCCCCTTGAGCAACAAGGCGGCGGGCTTTTCCAATTGACTGGGCGGTAGCTTGCCGAGCAGTCGGCGGACCTCCTCCGCATTCTTCAGTTCGAGTTGAATGCGGATTCGTTGCAGAATGCCAGCCGACTTGGCGGTCGATGCCAGCCCTTCGATCGCCAAGAATTGGTCGTTGTACGAAAGGGCCGCATCCAAGTCGCGTACGGTGTCTTGCAGATGCGCTTCGGCCATCAGCCACAGAATACGAGCCTTGCGTTCTTGGTCGATCTGAAGTGCGTGCTTCAACGCCAATCGCGCCGCGGCAAACCGCCCGGCAAAATGCAAACTTCGCCCCAAGTAAAACCAACCGTCGGCCTCTCGCCCTTTCGGAAACCCGTCCTTGCGCGCTTCGTCGAAGAACTGCGCGGCAGCCAAATAGTGCTTGCGTCGTTCGGCACCGACGGAGCGATCCCCCTCGGCCGACTCGACCATCCCCGATACGAATGCCGCAACGCCGTCGTCTTCGATGTCGGCGGCCGGATGATTTCGCACGGCCTCGGCCAGCTCTGCCGCCTTGGCGAAATCACCTTCGTCCAACGCGGCCAACGCCTCGGCACTCGGCGGATGATCGGGGGCCTTCTCTCCGCTCGACAGCAACCACACCGTCACTCCCAGCGCAGACAGCACCCCGACGGCCGCCGGTATCGCCACCAACGGCTTCCCCAAAACAAGCGCGCGCAACTTGCCGACGATCCCCTTCGGCGGCTGTTGTGCCTCGTCGCCTTCTTTGGGTTTCTTCTCGGCCATGGGTGCGATCGACTCCCTTCGGCGGCGCGTGCGCACACCGCCGTTCTTACTCAAAAACGGACGGGAGTATGTAGCGAACCGGCGTCGGGGCTGTCAATGCCGGTTCGGTCGAGCGATCCGACCGGTTGACGCAAGTTGCCTTATTCAGAAGGATTACGTCACGCACACGCACAACCGTCCGATGTGACGGCCACGTTCCGCATGGCCGCCTATTGCGTGCGAGAATCTAGAGAAGAACAGCAAGAAACACAAAAGGGCGACGACAGGGAAAGCATGCTTTCCCACACCGTCGCCCTCCAGTTTCAGCGATCGATCAGTGTGCTTCGTCGGCGAATGCCATCACACTTTGTCGGCGGTCGGGCAGACGAAACCTTCCCGGTATTCCCGCGTGATCATCGCGGTGGCCTCGGGCGATTCGGGGAAGATTTCCTTTTCGGGATCGAACTTGAGAAGCGGTCCCATCGAAATGGGATACTTCTTCAGGTCGACACCGTTGTCGGTCAGGTGCCGCAACGTGCGTTCCAAGGTCGCCTCGTTGTCGTCGAGGCTCTTGACGCCGGCCAAGACGCGTTTGGCTTCTTCCGGCGAGACCTTGTTTTGCTCGCCGAGATAGTACGAAATGTTGCCCAAATGGCTCAGCGCCGCCGACAGGTGTCCTTCACGGACTTCGGCGTTGAGATCCTTGGGATTCCGGCTGATGACCGCGTCGAGGAAGTTGGCGAAGTGGTTCCCACCACCGCCGAATTCCTTGACGACGTTCATCTTCTTGTCGTACACGATGCAGTGCGTGTAGCTGACCTGAGCCAGATAACCGTCGGTTCCGTAGAAGATGACGCCGATCTTGTTTCCCTTCGTGCTCTGGAACAACTTGTTCAGCTCTTCATCGGCGGAGTTGTCCACGGAAAGCCCGCGGGTCTCGAAGACGATGCACTTGTCGCCGTAGTCGTAGATCGAGACTTCGGTGTTGGCGGTATCGCCGGCGTCGACGTAATTCGGATCATTGCGTTCGGCCTGGTAACCGAGACGCCCGCCGTACGAAATGACGCTCAGCGGGTGCGTGTCGATTCCCAATCCCCAACGGGCGATGTCGGTCTGGTGCGGCCCTTGGTTCCCCAGGTCGCCGTTGCCGTACAGCCGTTGCCAGTGCCAATCGTAATGGAATTGCGGACGGGTGACGCGCGGCGTCGTGTACGGTGCCGGTCCGCTCCACAGGTTGAAGTCGACGCCTTCGGGAATCGGGTAGTCACCCAACGGGCCGATCGATTTTCGCCGCTTGTAGCACAGGCCCCGCGCAAACTTGACTTCCCCGATCCCGCCTTCGTGCAGGAACTTCATCGCTTCGATGATCGCCGGATTCGAGCGGCATTGCGTGCCGACCTGGCAAATCCGCTTGTATTTGCGGGCGGCAGCCACCAACGCCGCACCTTCGGCGATTTCGTGACAGACCGGCTTTTCGATGTAGGCGTCTTTTCCTGCCTGCATCGCCCACACACCGCACAGGGCGTGCCAGTGGTTCGGCGTCGCCGTACTGATGGCATCGACAGCCGGATCGTCGAACGCCTCGCGCATGTCTTTCACGAACTTGGGCGCGAACCCCTGCCGTTTCGCGACTTCCGCCGCACGCTTTTCACCGACGGTTTCGTCGGCATCGACAATGTACAAGATTTCGGAACGGGGATCTTCCAGGAATCCTTGAATATGCGAGTTTCCGCGGCTGCGAACCCCGATGATCGCCATTCCGATCTTACCGTTGGGCGTTTTCGCTTTGGCAATATAGGGGACGCCGAAAACAGCGGCTGCCCCAAGCGCCGAGGCGCCCAAGAATCGACGACGTGAGAAACGCGACATGAGATCTTTCTCCTTAGCAGAACCGTACAACGCCAAGTGACAAGACAAACCGTGCCGTCCAGCCATTGCCGCTCATCGTACCGGCCGCCCCTACAGGTCGAAGCCGGGCAACAACTCCCCGTCGCTTCCATGCGAAAACTACCGAGCGGCGCACTGTTTCCCCCTCACTTCGTTCAACGCATAATGGAATATTGTGATATGTCGGCCTGCCGGATGCCAGCAGCTTGCCGAAAAAGAACCGATTTCCCGTTTCGCTGCGCCCAACCGCCTTGGGCGACTCGCAAAATCGCATACAGAATCCAGTATCCCCACAAAAACAAGAGCAGCAACCATCCATTTTTACTCTAGGCTTGGGTGATTGATTTATGCATTCGCCACCCCTGTTTTCCGCCGCTGGTCGATCGTCTTTTCGCACCGGTCGTGTCGCCGCTCTCACGATTACTTCGATCGTGATTTTGGCGGCAGCGATGCCCGTCGATCACGCCGTGGCAGCTGAATTGTCGGCCGGCGATCAACGCCTCGTGCGATCCCTGGTTTCGAAATACCGTTCGAGCCGCACCACCGACGAGGCCAAGGACGAAATCGTGGCGCAAATCGTCGAACTGGGAAGCGATGCCGTCGACGTGTTGCTGCCCGTCCTTGAACGTGAACTCGGCCCCCAGTTGCAACGGTATCGCGATCAATTTCTGCGACAGGCGCGCACGGTGGCCGCCCGGCGAACGTCCTCCGTCAACCCGGCCGAAGTCGCGTCGATCCGTCAGGCGGTGCTGGCCTTGAAGGAACAGCCCAACCTGACGAAAGACATGATCCTTCGCGTCGGCGATCCCGGTTTGGCTCGATTGCGAGAGTTACTACTTGTTCCGCGCAGCGAAATCCTCGCCGGATCGGAATCTTTGCAACAGGCCCGAAACGACCTGTTGGCCTTGGGGGCCCGCTGGGAACGATGCGTTCGCGTCCAATACGAAGCGTTGCCGCTGGAGAACCGGCCCGACCATCCCCCGAGCTTCGAAGAATACCTGGAAAGCGAAGAAGAGCTCGTTGCCGGGCTGGCCTCGCCCATGCCCGCTTCCGCCCGTGCCGTCCTAATGCAAAATGCCAAGCTCGCATCGCGTCTCGATCGCGAAGAAGCCCGAACGATCGAGGCTTTGAACATTACGCGCATTCTTTTGGGATTGGAACCGTGCGTGATCGATCTTCGGCTTTGTGCTGCTGCGCGGGACCACTCCAACGACATGAAGACGTTGAAGTTTTTCGACCACACTTCGCCGGTCCCCGGCAAGAAACTGCCTTGGGATCGTGCCAAACGGTTCGGCACGACGGCCTCGGCCGAAAACATCGCAATGGGGTTTCACGACGGTGCCGCCGCCAACATGGGATGGTTCCATAGCCCGGGGCACCACAAAAACATGCTCGGCAAACACAAACGAGTCGGCGTAGGACGCGTCGGTTCCTACTACACCGAAATGTTCGGGCGATGACCGACTGCGTCTTCCTTTGCGGCTCGGTTTCCGGCAAATCCTACGGGTGCGCCACGGCCCCAACGCTTGTCGGACCGTGGTACGAACTGTATTGGGAACACTATTCCGTGCCCGAGGGCGCTCGCCACGGTTGCATGATCCCCATCACTCGCGACGAAC
>CAYVVR010000320.1:0-5177 GCA_964454655.1 uncultured Planctomycetaceae bacterium
CTTGTAGCCTTTGGCCAGCAACGACTCGGCCAGATGCTTCGCATTCTTGACGACCTGGGCGGCGTATTGGCGGAATGAATCGGTAGCCGCTTCGCGGAACGCCGCGGCCATCCCCGCAATGACGTTCATGTGCGGACCGCCTTGCAAACCGGGGAATACGGCCCGATCGATGCGCTTCGCCAAGTTCAGCTTGCTTTCGGGGTGATACTTGTCTTTGAGGCGATCTTCGATGCGGCTGAGAATGAAGCCGGCCCGTGGACCGCGCAGCGCCTTGTGACACGTACTCGACACCACGTCGCAATAAGGAACCGGGTCGGGGTGCACCTTACCGACGATGAGCCCGTTGATGTGGGCGATATCGGCAACCAGGTAGGCGTCGATCTCTTGGGCGATTTCGGCAAAGATCTTGTAATCGAACGTGCGAGGATAAGCCGTTCCCCCCACCCAAATCACTTTCGGCCGTTCCCGACGTGCGATCTCACGAACCTCGTCGTAGTCGAGAAGCCCGGTATCGACCCGCGGGCCGTAGTGAACCGTCTGGTAGTCCTGTCCCGAAAAATTGACCTTCCAGCCATGGGTCAAATGCCCCCCCGCGGGCACGGGCATCCCCATGATCTTGTCGCCCGGCTCGGCCAGTGCCCGATCGACCGCTTGGTTGGCAGGCGAACCGGAATACGGCTGAACGTTGGCATGTTCGGCCCCAAACAAGGCCTTCAGCCGCTCGATGGCGAGGTTTTCGATTTTGTCGACAATATCATTACCTTCGTAGTAGCGGGCGCCGGGGTATCCTTCGCAATACTTGTTGGTCAAGGCCGAACCGGTCGCTTCCAACACGTTGATCGAGGCAAAATTCTCGGAGGGAATCATCTTGAGCGTCGTTGCCTCGTATTCGGCCTGTTGCTCGATCAGGGTGTAGAGCTCCGGATCGTTCTCGCGTAGATTCGGAAACCGTTCTCGGCAGACGTCGCTGGTGGACTTCGAAAGCGCCATCGTGACCTCGCTGTTGGAAACAACCACGAATCGTTTTCCCGCCAGATGGGGGGACGGTGGACCGGTTCACTCGGACGGAACCCGGCGACCGACAGGAAAAATTCCAAGATACCGCACGCCTACGACGGCCACAAGCCGACACCCCTCCCGGGATCGGGGCGATTCCACCTCGGCGGTCAAGTTCTCCGCAACGCCGATTGCGTTTGCATCGACAGCTTCTGCGAACCATACTGCCCTCCGACGGTTTCCCACAGCTTCGTAGTCCTTAGCCCTTAGCGCGAACGTGTCATCAATGCACGACCTCGAATCTTGCAGTCGTCGGCTGACGGCGTTTTTTCATTCGCTCGTGTGGGGCATCGCAATCCTCCTTGCCGCACCATGCCCGGGAAAGACGCCTTCGGCGCCGCCGATCGATCGCGAGCCGTCCGCAAAGGAAGCTGCCCGCCCCGCTGCGGAAACGACACAACCGGCAAAGCCCTCTGAACCGCCGTTGTGGCAACGAGTCGACGACGCTCCCCTGCCGGCGGTCGACACAGGTGAACCGTTCGCCCTGCCGCAGGCCGAGGGCTTTCAGGGAATTTGGTATTCCAATCAACCGTCGGGCGACGAGTACGTGTACAAATACAGCGGCGGGCTCGGTACGTATCCGCAGCAGTTGAACCCGATCGCGATCTACGTCCCGGAAGTCGACAAGACGTTCTTCGTGTTCGGCGGACGAGCTTCCAAGGCGAATCGGCTTCTGCACATGATCTCGTACTACGATCACCAAACCGGCCTGGTAGCTCGCCCTCGCATCTTGCTCGACAAGCAAACCGACGACGCCCACGACAACCCCACGCTCGTCATCGATTCCCAAGGATATTTGTGGGTTTTCTCGAATGCCCACGGAACGTCACGCCCCGCGTTCGTCCATCGCAGTGAAAAGCCGTACGCGATCGATTCGTTCATCAAGGTCGCCGAGACGAATTTTTCGTATTCCCAACCGTGGTTCGTCCCCCAAAAGGGCTTTTGTTTCCTCCATACGCACTACGAACAAGGCAGGCGATTCTTGTTCGTGTGGCGCAGCGACGACGGCATCACGTGGTCGAATCGCCGTCTGCTGGCCGCCATGGAACAGGGACAGTACCAAATCAGTTGGCCCGCTCCGTGGGGTGTGGGAACGGCGTTCAATTTCCACCCCAAAAGCGGCGGCCTGAACGCGAGGACGAACCTGTACTACCTCGAAACCCGCGACGGCGGCGACACTTGGCAAACCGCATCCGGGGCGACGGTCGAGCTTCCGTTACTCGATCCCCACAATCCGGCATTGGTGCACGACTACGCCGCGGAAGGCCGACTGGTCTATCTCAAAGACATCAACTACGACGCCGACGGTCGCCCCGTGATCTTGTATTTGACGAGCAACGGCTACCGCTCGGGCCCCGAATCGGAACCGCGGATTTGGCACACGGCCGCGTTCGACGGCACGCATTGGGTCATCCACGACGTGACGACCTCGGATCACAACTACGACTACGGGCCGCTCTACATCGAACCCGACGGCACCTGGCGCATCATCGCCCCCACCGACGACGGTCCACAAGTGTACAACACCGGGGGCGAAATCGTCATGTGGATCAGCCGCGATCGAGGATGCACGTGGCACAAAATCCGCCGATTGACGGCCCAAAGCGTGTTCAACCACACGTATGTCCGACGGCCGCTCAACGCCCACGACGATTTCTACGCCCTTTGGGCCGACGGTCACGCGCGTCGCCAATCGGAAAGTCGCTTGTTCTTCACGAACCGCGAAGGCGATACCGTGTTCATGCTACCGCCGGTGATGACAGGCGACTTCGCCCGCCCGATTCCCGTGTGGCGCGGCGTGGAAATCGCCCCGTCGGCGCCGTGTAACAAGAAAGAATCAGCCGCCGAAGAGGCCGTCACCCGTTGATACGCACGAAGTGGATCACGGCCCAACCGACGATCGCCAACACGACGTTGATCGCCGCGTGACGTTTCCAATCGGCCAAGGTCGCCGGTTTTCCATCCGTCCTCGTTCCGCCGAAGCGCACGACATCGAGATAGCGTGCCGCGATGATGCCGGCAACGGCCAGCCAATAGACGACGTCGACCATCGAAAACGAACCGTGATGGTTGATGATCGACACGCCGCAAATGACGGCGATCAAGTAACCGACCACCATCCAGTAGAGGCGAACGAGGCAACCGCCGGCGCTCTGGGCAGATTCGTTTTCGGCCGCGTCGTCGGCAGCGTTTGTTTCCGACGGCGTCGCCGTGTCGGTATCTTGATCTTGTGAAGATTCGACCGTCGAGGGCGAGGGCGTCGATGCGTGCGACGCAAGAGAATCGTTGTTGGAAGCCTTGGATGCCGACCGGGCGGACGTCTTTCGCCCGCCTCGCTTGCGGGGTTTTGCCATCGTGCTGTCTCCGGAACGAGTCTTACCGAACCGGATGGCGGCCCGACCATCCCCGATCATTCCCGGTCGTAAATTCGAAAGAACGAACGATCGACCGAGACCCTGCAACACGTGTGTTGCACCCTTTACCGTCGAACGTGGCGGTTTCCGACCGCAACCTTCCCTCGGCCGTCTACCGTTCGCCCGGGTTCAATCGGCCGAAACGTCACGTCGACTAGAACCATTATGGCTGCCGAAAAACGCCGGTCAACCGCTTGCGGACGAGGTCTCGACGCGTGCAATCCTTTTTTCACCACCGCCGCGTCGCTAGAATAGCGGCTTTGGGACCTTCCCTCTCGTTCACGACTTTTCGACACATTCAGGTGACGATCATGCGATCCGACACGATTAAACTCGGCGATGCACGTGCCCCGCACCGAAGCCTTCTTCGCGCCACCGGCGTCGGCGAAGACGATTTCCGAAAACCTTTTATCGCCATATGCAATAGCTACACCGACATCATCCCCGGCCACGTCCACCTGAACAAAGTGGGTGAGTACGTGAAGGAATGCGTTCGCGCGGCAGGCGGCGTTCCCTTCGTGTTCAACACGATCGGCGTCGACGACGGGATCGCCATGGGGCACAGCGGGATGAAGTTCTCGCTGCCCAGTCGCGAACTGATCGCCGATTCGGTCGAGACGATGATCCAGGCCCATTGCTTCGACGGAATGATCTGCATTCCGAACTGCGACAAGATCGTGCCCGGCATGCTGATGGCGGCCGTTCGGTGCAACATCCCGACCATCTTCGTCAGCGGCGGTCCGATGGAAGCCGGGCGCACTCCCGACGGGAAGAAAGTCGATCTGATCGACGTCTTCATCGGTGCCGCAGCCAAGCAAGACGGCAAACTGTCCGACGAAGAATTGCTCGCGTTGGAACAGGCGGGATGCCCCACCTGCGGCTCGTGCTCGGGCATGTTCACGGCCAACAGCATGAATTGCCTCTGCGAAGCCCTGGGAATGGCCCTCCCCGGCAACGGCACGATCGTCGCCACAAGCGCCGAGCGTAAGAGACTCTATCGCCGCGCCGCAGAACGCATCGTGCAAATGGTTCTCGAATACGAAGAAAAAGGCGACGGTCACGGGCTACTTCCCCGCGAGATCGTCACCGCCGAATCGGTCGACAACGCGATGGTGCTCGACATGGCGATGGGCGGCAGCACGAACACCGTGTTGCACATGTTGGCCGTCGCCCGCGAAGCTGAAATTCCGTACGACATCAGCCGGATCGACAGTCTCAGCCGCAACACGCCGAACGTGTGCAAGGTCGCGCCCAGCAGCAACTACCACGTCGAGGACGTCCACAACTCCGGCGGCATCCACACGATTCTCGGTTCGATCCGTCGCGGCCGTCCCGAACTGCTGCACCTCGACTGCCCGACCGTCACCGGCAAGACGCTCGGAGAAAACATCGACGAATACGACATCCGAGGCGAAACGGTCTGTGAAGAAGCCTTGGCCTTGGCGGCGGTCACCACGACCGGCGAACGAAACGTCGAAGGTATCAACGTCGAACGGACCGTCGGCAGCGTGCGGGAACTGTCGTCCGAACAGCTCGGGTTCGATCCCTACGATTGCATTCGCGAGGTCGACAACGCCTACAGCCAAGACGGCGGTCTGGCGATCTTGTACGGCAACCTGGCTCCCAACGGTGCGGTCGTCAAGACCGCCGGCGTCCTTCCGCAAATGATGCAACATTCGGGCCCGGCCGTGATCTTCGAGTCGGAAA
>CAYVVR010000321.1:0-5171 GCA_964454655.1 uncultured Planctomycetaceae bacterium
CACGGCGGCGACGTTTATCGGGGGGACGAAGGTGTTTCGTCGCCGGCGGAAGACGATGTTGTATGCGCAAGGACGACCGCCGCGGGCCGAGGCGGGAGACCCGTCGGACGCCGTCTATTCGCGCGATCCGATTGGCGATTTCGGATCGGCACGTTCGCGATCGCGGCCTTGTCGTGTTCGCTACGTGCCGGGGCCTTCGTCGGGCAGTACCGGGTGGAAGTCGTCCAGCGGTTCCGGTTCGTAGTCGCTGGGGTTCACCCAACCGGTCTTTCGTTTGACGTCTTCACCCCGCAGGTAGCGATCGTAAAAACCGCGTTGTCCTTCGTTGGCGTAGGGGTATTCGTCGAAAATGTGTCCTTTGCCGAACATGCGGGGATCGCCTTGTTCTCGCAGCTCTTGCGTCATTTGCTGCGCTAGGGCCGACTTGGCGGCCTGATATTGCGGCGACTGGGCGACGTTCCGCATGCATTCGGGATCGTGTCGCAGGTCGTACATTTCTTCGGTCGGACGCTTGCCGAACGACCACACCCAATACTTGACCAACGCCGGGTCGGTGCGTCCTTTGAGGATTTCCGTCTTGGTCGGGCTGCCGTCGCAATTGAGGTAGCCGGTTTCGGGATTTCCGGCGGGCCAGCGGTCCGGTTCGAAGTTCCGCACGTACAGCAGGCCGTCTTTCACGATGCCGCGGATGGGATATCCCCAATCGTGCGGCCGCCCGATGTCGTGGCGTTCCTTGCCGATCAGCACGTGATCGCGTTCGGGGATGACGCGTCCCGATTTTTCGGAGTAGAAGATCTCGGTCAGGCTGCGTCCGGTGGCCGGCTGCATGCCGGTTTCTTCCCAGCGCAGTCCCGCCACTTCGATGAAGGTGGGCGCGAAGTCGATGAACGACACGTAGTCGTCGACCGTGCGACCGGGGTTTTTGATCCCCTTGCGCCACATGATCGCCAAGGGCAGATGGTTCGATACGTGATACGCTTGCCCCTTCGATCGCGGAAAAGGCATGCCGTTGTCGGCGGTGACGACCACGATCGTGTTGTCGAGCTGACCGCGGCGTTCCAGTTCGTCGAGCATTCGCACCAGGTGCGAATCGAAGTATTCCAACTCGAACGCGTAGTCGAGCATATCGTTGCGAACGACTTCGTTGTCGGGCCAAAACTCGGGCACGTGGTCGATTTCGTCGGGCGATTTGCCGCCCTTGGTCACCCCCGAGCGATACTCGTAACCTCGATGCGGCTCTTTGGAGCCGTACCAAAAGCACCAGGGGGTTCCTTCGGGCACGGCGTCGAGAAAGTCGACGAAGTTCGCTGCGTAATCAATCGGTGCGATGCCTTTGGTGGGCGGCGTCGTGCGACGTTTGTCGAAGGGGGTTCCCGCCAGGTGGCGCGGCTTGCCGTCGATCGTGCCGGGAACCACCGGTTCGACACCTTTGCCCGTCTTGCCGACGAAATATCCATGTTCGGCCAAGGCCTCGGGATAGGTCTTGAACTTCGCAGGGAAGTAACACACGTGGTTGCACGCCTCTTCGAGTTGCCACGAATTGCGGCCCGTCACGATACACGAACGCGAGGGGGCGCACTTGGCGTTGGGGGTGAAGGCGTTGGTGAACAAGATGCCTTCGCGGGCGACGCGGTCGAAACCGGGCGTGTGCACCCATTTGCAACCGTATGCGCTCATGTACGGGTACGAGGCGTCGTCGGCGATGGCGAAGAGGATGTTCGGACGTTCGTTCGTCGCCCCGAAGGCGGCGGAACAGGCGACCGAGACCGCTGCGAACAAGCACGCAAGCAATGCACGCATGAATGGAACTCCCCGGGATCGTGAACTCATGACAGCTTCCGTGAACGCGCTCGATCGTTGTGGGTCGAGCGGCATGCGCACCGGCCCCCGCCACCATTTTCGCCGACGTACCGACTGCGACCGTCGGCGACGTTGTTTCACTTTCGTCGAAACACGACGCCGTGTCAAATCGGTCGAACGCCCTATTTGGGCGACCGATGAAAGGCGTTCAACCGGTTTGCAAACATAGGTGCAGACGGCATGTACTTGTTGCCTATCGGAATGCCGACATGATAAATCACCGGCGACGGGAACGATAAGAAAAAGTTTTCAGCAAGGCTGATATTGGCAAAAAGGTGAATATCGTCGTTCGAGTTTCCGCGGTCGGCGATCGTGCGCCGAAAACGCGATTGGGCGGGGAAAATACCCCAACGGTGCAAAAATCGGGGCATTCCCCCAAATCGGGGTGCGCAAAAAGTTTGACCCTCCTTCGGCGACCGACCTATAATCGGCTGCGGACCGACGGGGATGGTATTGGGGGATAGCGACTGCGGCAACGTTGCGTATCCGTCGAACCATGACGGCGACGGCCACGATCGAGCCGGCCGCCGCCCGTAACCGGGGATGGGGAAGGGGCGATCCGATCGAAGTCGGAGACGGCGCGGGCAGAGAAGACGGCGCCGGCCGCGTGCGAGCCGGGCGTCCATTCGACGGCGTTTCGCGCAGCGGTCGGAAAAAGGGGCAGTAAGCGGCTTCCGGCTTCTTTCGAAACGGGAAGCGTGGAATATGTCCCACGGACGGCGCGAAACCAAGGCCCCTGTCTTGCGTTCGACCGGTGGTAGCGAGTCGAACGAAGATCGGTCGCCGTCGAAGGGAGGTCCATCATGAACTCCGGCGATACTCCCCCCGAAGTCGGTGTCGATCACGGCGAACCGACGCGTCGACGCAGCCAGCGTGGTGCGATCGAAGATGAAATTCGGCTGACGGAGATTCGCGCGGCACGCTTGGGATGTCGGTTCTTCGACGTCCGGTACGCGAAAATCTCCCAAGACGTCTTGGACCTGGTGCCGGCTCGCGTCGCCCACGAGTACGGCATTCTACCCATCGCAGCCGACGGCGGCGTGTTGGACGTCGCCGCCGGTGATCCGCTCACCCCCGAAACGCTCGACCGGTTGCGGTTCATCGTGAACCATTCGGTGCGGGTGATGCTCAGCCCGCGAAAGCATCTCAAGGCGGCGATCGAGCGATATTACGGTCCGCCCGAAGGCGAAACCGGCGAGAAATCGACGGTCGCGGAACCGGCGGAACCCGCCGAACCCGAGTTTCGCGAGATCCCCGAGTTGCCGATGGCGGTCGATCCGGAGAGTCCGGCCGTGGCCAAGCACATTCAAAACGTGCTCAGTCGCGGCATGGCGTTGGGGGCCACGCATGCGCTCTTGTTGCCGTACAAGGGGCGCGTCAAGGTCGCCTACATGGTCGACGACCTGGTGTGCACCGACGACGATTTGCCGGCCGATGCGTTGGTGCCGATCACCGTCCGCTTGATCGCGATGCTCGATTTCTACGGCGGCATGAAGATCAAGGTCCGCGATCAGCAGCGGCGGTTGAAGGTCCATTTTCACGGCACGCGTTTCGGACCGGCGGTGTTGATCGCCCTGGGGCAACCCGACGATGTGATCGGCCGACTGCGCGACAAGGCGGTGCAGTTGGGGACCGAATTCACCGAGTTGAAAAGCGTCGATTTTCCGGCCGAATTGCTGGCCGATGTTCCCGCCGATGTCGCCCGCGAATACCTGGCGCTGCCCATCCAACGCAAGGCGAGTTCGGTCGTCGTGGCCGTGGCCGACATGAGTCGGCAGCAGATGTTGGACGAATTGCGGTTCCGCTTAGGGCGGACGGTCGAGTTCGTCCTTGCACCGGAAGGGCGCTTGCGGGCGATGATCGATCGGTGTTACGGTGCGGCGGACGCCGAGGCCGCGCCGGTCGTGCTTGCCGAATTCGCCCGCTCGCGAAAGCTGTTGGAGAAGGTGACGCAACACCCCGGACGACAGCTCTCGCGGCCGCAGACGACCGAAGACCATCCGGCGCAGGCGGTTTGGGGGTGGCTGCAACGGTTCGGCAAAGACGGGCTGTTCCAGTTGTTCGACGAAATCGCCCGGCGACCCGAGTTGTGCCGCCAACTTCCCGACGGAAGCTTCGACGTCGTTCTGCCGCAGGGTGAAGTGGTCAGCGTGTTGCCCGAGGCCGCGCGACGCTATCTGGAAGATCGCATCGCCGCACTTCGTCGAACAGTGTTGGCGAAATTGGAAAACCTGTTGTTGAGCGATCGGCGGGCTTTGGGGCTGGGCGTGGCCTTCGCCTTGTACACGGCCGCCTGCCGGTTGGGCCGGGGCGAACAGGTGACGATCGATCCTTCGGGCCTGCGGCACGAGTGGTTGAACTTCCTCTACAGTTTCATTCTCAAAACGCACGGCGACATCGACACCAACAGCGGCCTGTTGGCCTTGCTGGCCGAGCGTCCCACGGCACCGTTGGAGGCGATCGGCCGCGTTCTCGATGATCCCTCGTGCATGGTGGCTCCCGATCGGGCCGAGCAATGGATCGAGCAAACGTTGGCCCTGACCTCGTTGGACGACCTGGTGCGATCCGATACGCCGATGATCGCCAAGACTCTCGAGGCGTTGATCGGCGAAGCCGAACACTATCGGGCGTCGCATTTGCTGCTGGTTCCCAACGGAAAGCGATTGACCGTCGCGATGCGCATCATGCGTCGGGCGTACACACGTCCGCCGCTGTCGGGATGCATCACGACGCCCTTGTTGTCGCATTTGCTCGAGCGGGCGGGAAAAGATCGGCGTTGGCAACCTGAGTTCCTGCGCCGCAACGTGAGCGTGAACGTGCAGTTCTACGCCTCGGGAGAAGGACCGGCGGCCGTGCTCACGTTCGACCGCGATCATACCGACATCGACGAAGGCCGCACGATTGCGGCCCATGCGGGCGTGCCGTTCCAGCGGTTGTACGACGCCTCGATTTCGCCCGAGGCGGCGTCGCTGTTACCGCCCTCGGTGGCCTTGCGAATGCGAATCTTGCCGCTGGACGTGACCGACGCCGGGATCCGTTTGGCGACCTGTCGAGCGGTGACGCAGCGGCGATTGCGGGAATGGCAGGGGCTGTTCGGCCGTCCGGTGGAGGTCGTCATGACGACCGAGAACGACATCGTCGGCGCGATCTATAGTCAGTTTCCGCCCGGCGCGTTGCTCCCGGCCGACGACCACGCCGTCTACTACTTGCGTCGCTGGACCGGCTACGAACCGCCGCCGGAAGACCCGCCCGAGGATGCCGACGAATCGCCCTTGCCGGAAACCGGCGAGGCGACCGACGCTTCAGAAACC
>CAYVVR010000322.1:0-5136 GCA_964454655.1 uncultured Planctomycetaceae bacterium
GCGGCCGAAGGGGAGCCGGCGCACGCGAACGATTCGGCGGCTGGAAAATAACACACCGCTCGCTTTTGGTTTGCGACGGCCCGATCCGTTTTACCGGCCGACCGGTGTGTCGGCGAGGGTTTCGATACGAATCGGTGCGATGGGAAATTTGCCGCTTTGCGATAGGAAGCGGACCGGGTTGTTGTGGAAGATCTCGACGGCTTCTTGGACGCTGTGGCCGCGTCGTCGAAAGTCGGCGATGCACTCTTGCAACGTGAAGGGATCGCTGGGCCCCCAATCGGCCGAGGAGTTCACCAAGGTACGTTCCCAGCCGTAGCGTTCGAGCATGTCGACGGCTCGCCGCGGCGAACATTTCGTGATCGGGTACAGGGTGAAGCCGAGCCAATAACCGGCGTCCTTCACCATTCGAATGGTGTGCTCTTCGACGTGATCGATCCAAACGCGATCGGGATCGACGGGGAAATTCCGAAGGATCTCCAATACCCGCTTCGTGCCGTACCATTTGTCTTCGAGGTGCGGCGTGTGGATCAGCAGCAGTTGATCGTAATCGAGGGCCATTTGAATGTGGGCCTCGAAGGTTTCACATTCGTTGCGGGTCGATTTGTGTAAGCCCGTCTCGCCGATGCCCAGCACGGTCGGCTTTTTGAAGAACTCGGGCATCTTTTCGAGAACGGCACGGCTCAGTTCGGGATTTTCCGCTTCTTTAGGGTTCACCGCGACCCAGCAGAAATGCTGGATGCCGTATTGTGCCGCTCGGGTCGGTTCGAACTCGCTGATTTGCCGGAAGTAGTCGATGAACGTTTCGGGATAAAGACGGTCGAAGCCCGCCCAAAACGCCGGTTCGGCGACGGCCACCACTCCGGCGGCGGCCATGCGTTCGTAATCTTGCGCCGTGCGGGCGATCGCGTGGTAATGGGGTTGGATGATTTGCATGAATCGACTCCGCGAAGTTCGATTGCCGTACCTTGTCGATTATCCAGGATGTTCGCCTTCCGGAACGAATCGGCGATCAGCCTTCGTCGATCGGATCGGAGAACAGCCGCAGTAGCGTTTCGGCCCGATCGTCGCGGACCGTCCGGTCGGCCAGAATCTCGAGACTGCGATAAATCTTTTCGAGTTCCGGGGGGACGGCGGCCGACGATTCGGAACCGGTGCGACCGCAATCGTAGCGATCGAGTGTGGCGGCAATTTCCAGCAGCATGCAGCGCACATCGAGATAGTAGTGCTTGAGAACCTCTTGGTCGGTCAACATGTCGGGCAACCTGTCTCGCGATTTTCGTGGCCGAGAATTCCAAAATCGAAGCGTTTCGGGGCCGTCGCCGTTTCGATGCACACGGCTATACCATCTTCAACAGCCGAGAGGGGGAAGTCAATTCGGGACGTTTCCTGTGCAGTGGCGATAGAGCCGACCGGCTTGTTCCTATCCGTACTTTCCGCACAAGGCGTACGATTTGCCCAGGCTGGACAGTTTTGCGGAAAAGCATCGCCACGAACGGGCAAATCCGTCAACGCAGGCGGCGTTTTTGGCGATTAGGGAGTCTAGGAGGTGTGTGCAATTCGCGAGGAGTTTGAGGAAACGTTGTCGACGCCAACCGGGGGCAGCGCAAAAATGGAACGGGACACGCGACCGGAACAGAAAAAAGAGGCGAACGTCATGGACATCCAAGCAACCCGCCGTGGCGCTTTGGCGGATCGCATCGGGGCGGCGTTGGAACGCAACCCCTACCTGATGGGACGCATGTTTCGCTTCGAAACCGATCAAGGACGCGTGATCTTGCGGGGCGTCGTCGATACGTACTTCCAAAAACAAATGGCCCAAGAGGCCTTGCGCGATATCGACGGCGTGGAAGAGATCGAGAACGAGTTAGAGGTCGTTTGACGTTCTTCAAGACGAAAGAACGTCTCCCTCGCACCGCCACAGGCGATTTCGTGCGGCAAATGCTTCTTGCCGATCGAAGCGGCGCTTTTCGGAAACGTACCGCGTGCGATCGACGGTTTCTTCCCGGCAAAACGCGGGACGTTCAGCGCGGCTTGCGAGGATGACAGGCCATCACGGCGTCTTCCGGTGATTCGTACACCGGCAAGATCGGGGACAGGCGGCTGTGGTGGAGCACTTCTCGATTGCGGTCCGACAAGCCGCAAATCCGTAGGACGCCGTAACGCTCGGCCAAGATCCGTTGCAATTGCAACAACTGGCTGATGAGGAACGTGTTGAGCAAGTCGACCTCATCGAGCTTGAGCACGATTCGGTTGACCAGGTGACGCTCGGCCAGCGCCAACAGCTCATCGGCCAGCGGGACCAGTTGCGTCGTGAGCCGGCTCTTCACCCGGGGGCGAACGATCAACCAGCCTTCCCCGCATTCCACGTCGAACTCCCATCCTAGGGCTACCGTAGGCATGACGGTACTCCTACTTTCCAGCAATCGACGATTGCCAAAGAGATAAATAACCAACATGGATTCTAGGACAAGCGAGAACCGTTACAATCCCCCGATGGAGCCAATCGCGTAAACTCGCGCAAACCCGCAACATTTGCCTGTTTTCGGCATGCGGAATGCATTCCCGCAAGCAGGCGTTGCCGGCAGTGCTATCGCGACGGTGAAGACGCGTCGAAGTTTCGGCCGTACACGTGAGAAAGCGGAGTCGGTGCCCGACTCAACGCGGAAGAATCGTCTCAGAAAAGCGTGCCTTGAGGCGGTTCGTCGGGCAATGTCGCCGAGATGCCGAGATGTTCCAACGCCTTGACGGTGACCCTTCGGCCGCGGGGCGTGCGGATGACCAACTCAGACCGCAATAAGAACGGCTCGACCTCGTCGATGAGGGTATCGGGCGGAACGTTCATCGTGTGAGCGATGGCTTCGACGCCGACCGGTCCGCCGCCGAAGACCCGCACGATGGTTTCGAGATACTTGCGGTCTTGGGCGTCGAGTCCCAGCGAGTCGATTTCCTGCATTTCCATCGCATCGCAGGCGACCGCCAACGTGATGTGCCCACCCGCGCGAGCGGTCGCGTAATCGCGCACCCAACGAAGCCGATTGTTGGCGATGCGGGGCGTGCCGCGACTGCGGGCGGCGATTTCCAGGGCCGCATCGTCGTCGATGGTGACCTGAAGTTTCTTCGCATTGCGATGCACGATCTGCGCGAGTTCTTCCAGGGAGTAAAAGTCGAGGTGCTCCCGCATGTGGAAGCGATCACGCAGGGGGGCCGAGATCAGGCCTGTTCGGGTCGTCGCACCGATCAGCGTGAAGGGCTTCAGGCGAATGTTCAACGTGCGGGCGTTGACGCCCTCTCCGAGGGTGACGTCGATCCGAAAGTCTTCCATCGCCGGGTAGAGGAATTCCTCTACCGCCTTTTGCATGCGATGGATTTCGTCGATGAACAACACCGATCGTTCTTCGGCGTTGGTGAGATAGGGGATCAGGTCTTTCGGCGCCTTCAGGGTTGCGCCGCTGGCGATTTGAAACGACACGCCGAGATGCCGCGGGATGCAGGTAGCGAAGGTGGTTTTCCCTAGACCGGGGGGGCCGTCGAACAGGATATGGCCGAGCGGTTCATCGCGCTTCATGGCCGCTTCGAGGGCGATCCGTAACCGCTCGTGGACGGCGCGCTGGCCGACCATCTCTTCCATCCGTTGCGGACGAAGGTCGTGGTCGTCGTCGCGATAGTTCGACAAACCCGGTCGGACGATGGGATCGCGCGTCATCGTAGCTCGTCGCGTTCTGGCAAAATGATAAGGGTGGGGTGTTTGCGGTGTTCGGGCGCAGTGGTATCTGGTGACGAACAACCTCTGAATATAACAGACCGGTTCGGGAAAGGTGAAGGTGTGTTCACCAGTGTCGCCGACGCGAAGAGGCAACCCGTGTTGGGCCTTAACCTTACAGCCCCGTCATGGCGGCGAACAGGAGAAAAACGAGGATCGCTCCCACGACTGCCGCGGCCGTGACGGCGGCCAGCTTGAGGTACGAGAACGGGGCCTCGCCGTTGATCCGTCCCGTCTGGCCGTTGATGAGGACGCGATACAATCGGTCCCGATAGCGGTAGGCCAAGATCCAAACCGGCAGTAGGATCGGTTCGCCCTCCATACCCGAGATGAGCATGTTCACGTGTACGTTTCGAGCTCGCCCCGGCACGTACAACATCTCGATTTGACGGCGTTCTTCGGCTTCGATGACGCTGCGGGCGAGAGGGCCGGTGAAGTTGCGCGGCAGGGTGACTTGTTCGACCGTGATGTTTTCCATGTCGACTTCGTCCGGGGCGACGGCGTCGCTGAGATCGAACGGGCAGATGGCCGACGTCTCGCGAGGACTGAGCGCTTGTCCCGCCCCGACTAAGACGGTTTCGTGTTCACCGTAATGTTCGCCGAACAGCGGTCGCCAATCGCCGCGAGCGGAAGGCGGGACGTCGCTGGTATCGGCGGTCCAATAGGTGTGCGTCTTGGCACGAAAACGCCAATACGCTGCGTAAACCGGCACCATGTTGACGACAACCGCCTTTTCCGTCAGGTCGCTCGGTCGGAAGAAACCACGCATAAGCGTGGTGCGCATCACCTGCATGGCCTGGTCGCGATTCAGCCGAAAGGGGACGACGCGTTTCGGGGCCACGATCCGATGATTCGGCTTGGCCTTCATTTGGGTTGCACCGCAGAAGGGGCAACGCAAGGCCCGAGCCCCGGCGTCGTAGCTCATCGACGCCCCGCAACCGGTGCATTCGAAGTTGTTTGTCGATAGCTGCGTTCCCGGTTGAGTGCGCGCCGTTTGGCCGTCGCGCAGGGGCGCTTCGGTGCCGCAATTCGGGCAGAAAAGGTCTTCTTCGTCGATCAAGCTCCGGCACACTTCGCAGCGGACGGCCGTGTCGCT
Source organism: uncultured Planctomycetaceae bacterium (assembly GCA_964454655.1). Taxonomy (GTDB): domain Bacteria; phylum Planctomycetota; class Planctomycetia; order Pirellulales; family Thermoguttaceae; genus CAYVVR01. The sequence continues at coordinate 4,857 of CAYVVR010000322.1, forward strand.
CATACGACTTCTCCCCACGAGGCGGTGTTCGATGTGGTGCAACCGGTCGGTAATTCGCTCGGGAGATGCCGAAATTGGGTTTCCCCCCGATAGGGCCAGCGAACGCACTCTCATTGTACGTTTTTTTGACCCGGTCCGCACGGTTCTCGCCCAAATTGCTATTTGGCACGACGTCGCCTTTCGCTAGTATTCCGCGACTTTCAACGCACCACGGATCGTGCGTGATGAGCGTGGCCAGGTTCGGACCCGCGATAGGAGAGTTGGACATGGAGGCACGAAA